>PEZS01000006.1:140536-333171 GCA_002778785.1 Bdellovibrionales bacterium CG10_big_fil_rev_8_21_14_0_10_45_34
ATGAGAGTGTTCCGTTTTCCCGAGAAACGGCTTCGCTTTTAGATAGATACCTCCAACACCTTTCGACGGGCGAGATCAAAAAAGTCTTTCTGACTGCAAGTTGCCGAAGACACTGCCAGTATCAACTTTGGGACGAGCCCTTTGCTAACTTGGACTTGGCCTCTGCCAACGAGCTTCAAAGCTGGATGATGAGTCAAAGATCGCTTCGCTTTATTTGCATCACGCACGACAGGCTAAGCTTGGAAAGCTCTGCAAATTCTAGGCAGTTCATCTTTGAAAACTTTAGGCCCTCTCTGGTACCCAGGTGAGTCCAAAAGTTTCAGAAGAAACTGTCGACTTCCAGTAAGATGAGACTGGAACTTAATTTAAAATATAAGGGTGTTCGTAAATGGAACTAAGCGTTCAGTTACCAGACTCGATGCCGTTTGCTTGCTTCAAACTTCTGTAGCAAGCTAAAATCTATGTTTAATATGTCGCATGCACACAGAATAATAGCGCCGAGTTGTTCGCCTTTGGTTGGTCGCGTTTTTCATAAAAATGGACATGCAGGATGCAAACCAGGGCTATTTCGATTTGAAATGAGTCGATTTCTCTTTCGAATATGTTCTCGATTTGTGGTCTTTACTGCACCGTTTTTTATCCCCACAATAGTTTACTCTCAAGCCAGTTCTGGCCAAATTTCTTCGGTAGCGGTGGACTCAGTTGACGACGAAAAGAAATGTAAGACAGCTCTTGCCAAGGATGTTCTTGAAGCAGCGCCTAAGTCAGAAAGATTTAACTTAGTCTTCACGCAGATTGTGAAGGGAGTTTCTGATGGAGTGTCTTGCAGAGATATGAGCTCAATAAGAATTGAGGCAGACGAAGAATGGTTTTATGAAGAAAATGGCCTTAGCGGCAAATTTATTGTTCATGCAGCTTATGGTTTCTTTTTTCTGACGAAAGACGCGAATATTTTTGTGCGTGATCACAAGGGCTGGCAGCCACTTTGGGGTACCCAGGGGTACACAATAAAACAACTGACCGATTTGAAGCGTAGAATTGGCGCCGAAGAAAAAGACTTCGTTTCTAAGAAGAAGCATTTTGTTATTATCGATAACGCCTACAACAACGATGGCCCTATGGTGGCTCACAAAGCCTTCAAAGCAATGTATCCCGTTGTCTCGAAGAAGGAGTCGAAACTCATTGATATTGCCTTTGATGCCAACCCGTCAGAATTTAACTGGCCTATGGGAGAAATGCATTATCTTAGAGCAAAAGATTTGGTGGACGACCTTCTTGCCGCTTTTAATTCAAAACGCGAGCTGAGTCGTGCAATTCTTTCTTTCTCGATCTTTGAAAAAGCACTGGTAAAAGCTTCTAAGCTGAGGAGAATCCTTGTTGAAAAAGTTTTTTCAAAGAAAGATTTAAATGTTAGTGAGTTTTTGGGTTCTGAGTATATAAAAATTAAAAAATACTTCGTGGCACCCGTCGGAAGATATTTAGTGACCTACTTTTACAGTGAACGAAAGCGGGAACTCGAGCTGGCTTCCAATTATGAAAGAGCAATTGCTTCAGATTCTACGTTCATACCTCAATTGTTATCGGAGGCTTCCGTTCAAAGGTTTCAAGATGTCACCTACGTTTCACTCTTAGGAAAGGTATGGGCTATCGATAGCAGGCAAGGCGGAAAGTCGTTGGTGGGCGAGGCCAATTATGTAGGAGTAAATTCGTCCTATCGGCCCGTTTTTTTGATTAACTATCGCAATCGTACAACGATCGAAGTGCGAGAGCTGGAATCCCCAAATAAGCCGGGTGTTTGCTTTACACTAAACTTTTCACCTATGGATGGATTTTGGACTTACAAGCTTTCGGATTCAAAGCTCGAAGTCTTCGACCGAATCACCAAACAAAAAGACACCCTCAATTCGACTACCTGCCCTTCTTAAAGGACTTTTCTTGACCCTTTTGCCCTAGCGACGAAATAAAGCTTTCGCCGCTGTATAGAATTTGTACACCCAAGTGGGTAATGATTGCCCTCACGCCCAGGCGCCGAACCTAGTATAATCCCAACAACACGAATATGACGAATATGTACTTTTCCGGGTTAAACATTCAATAAACTAGGGAACGGCATGTAGGTCGAACCCCGCAAAGGAAGTTCTGATTGAATTTACAGTCTTTAGCTTTAGCAATGCTACTTTTCAGCGTTGGCACTGTTGGGCCAATAAGTGCGGTATCCGATCCTCAGGCTCAGACCCATTATGAGGTCCTTGGGCTTAAGCAAAATGCGGAACCCACTGAAATTAAAATGGCCTTCAAGAACCTCGCCTCCGTCCACCATCCAGATCGCCATCAAAACGTCTCAAACGACGAGCGCAATATGCATGAAGAGAAATTTAAGAAAATTGCTTCTGCCTATGAGGTTCTGTCGGACCCCAACAAACGTAGGGCCTATGATAAGGGCCTCAGCTCTGCCACTTTTGGCGCGAGGAGTCCCTTCGCCGCTGAAGCTGAAAACCATGGGCGGTATCGTGATCCATTTGAAACACCCGGCGCAGAATCGATACCGCTCGAATCTGTTTTGGCAGATCTAGAAAGTGAAGAAGAAACAAGAAACATCGCTGGCCTTAAAGCAGTCATTTCGAAGTCAGGTGAAATAGCAGCTAAAGATATAAGGGCGAACAATGGCTTTTATCGCGATCGCACGCTTACAGCCCTTGAGGGCGTTGCAAAGCGGTTTACCAGTGAAGAGGTGTTTAGACACCTGGCATTGGCTGCCATGGCCCTACCTTACGTTTGGGACAGAAATGGATTCACCGATAACCACCTTATTATTTTAGGAAACCGAATGGGGTGGTTAGACTACGTCTTGGAGGCTTCTTTCGAAACCTACGTAGTCGAACCTGCTATTTTGCGCGCGCTCGGCAACGGATTGAAACCGGAAACAATTCTCGAGGTTCTTTCCGACGTACAATTTAAATTTAAAGATTTTCCTGATTGGCTTCTAGATGAATTCAACAAAAGGGGAGTGCTTGCTGATGGAGACTTGTTGCTAAGTCTCATGGACCGACTTCTCGGCATGAGCGCTCCTGACTTTAGAAATGCTTCGATCTCAGACCATACACATCTCAGATACCTTGATAAAATTCTTTCGGGCAGTGAGTCCTGGTCGGTTGAAAAAGGACTCGGTGTGTTTTCTCGGTTCAAAGGAATGGGTGAAGAAAGTCTCGTGGCTCTCGACAAGTTTTTGCTCATTTATCGTGAGGCGAGTGCAGGTGAAGTTCTAAAGTTTTTTGAAAGACCTATTCGAACTCTCGAGCAGAGATCTCGCTTTTATGGGGCGACTCAACAGAGCCGTCAAAAGGCAGCGCAAAACCTTTCTAGGTACCGACAAAAAATGAAAGGCTATCTTGGCGAGTTCTTGGGTAAGAATCCGAATCCAAAAGTACTGCGAGACTATTTGTTTTTGGCCGCAGTTCCCAATTGGGAATATCAGCTTGAAAGCTTACTACTTCGTTTTCTAAAACCAAACCGAAGCAACTCGAAAACATTTAGTGCCGCTGAACTTGCAGTGACAGTTAGAGCCGAAAAGACCCCAGCGGACTTTCTTAAAGAAGTTCCGAGTTTGATAGAGAGATTCAAGCGCAACCCGCACGATTTGGATGGGCTTAAAGTCGCCCTAAAAAACCTAGGTGGGGAGTCGATGGATCTTGTGAGGGCACGATTTCTTTTGTTCCAGGTAGTTTTTATTGAGGGTCGACGACGAAATACGAGCGCAGCTGGCAGTTGGTCGGCGGGGTGGCCGAGTGAAAAAATTGAGGTTCTGCGCGCTGTAGATATTGCTCCCGCGCACTTATTAGAAAGACTCTCGCCAGAGCAGGGTGCCGAGGTGAATACTCTTTTTCAAGAATTTCAAAACTTCTGTTTGAAATACGTTCCAGAGCTGACTGCTCACTCTTTAAATCCGTTCGAGGCCCGTGAAATGGCGATGCTCACCGGCATTCCTGCTGCAGTACTAAGCAAGCCTTGGCTGCCAGCGAATGTCATCGTACAAACCTCAAAAATACTCAACCGCTGTCAGCTGTTTTAACAAAAAAGGCTTTCCCCAACTTTACACGACAGAGCAATTGAGCCCGATCCTTTACCTAAATGATTACCCATTTGGGTGTAGAAGTTTAATAGCGGCGAGGGCTTTATTTTGATTAGAGATCAGGGGCAGTAGGACTCAGAAATTCAACCCGAATATCGGCCTGCAAAGAGGGCCCAAGGCGTTTTTTTGTCAGTCGTTTGCAGATGTTACACTGCAGAGGAATTTTCTCTGGCGGGCGAAGAAACTAGCATAAAATACAAAACACGATGCCAAACATTAAACCAAAATCTTCAGCCGTATTTTTAGCTCTCCTCGGTTCAGCTAGCCTGCATGTAATGGCAGCAGCGTATATCTCCAAAATCTACTTGCAGAGCCCACAACACAAAGCAGACACCATCATCGTCGATGTAGGTGAAGGTGACATGACGGATTCGTTGGGCAACGAATCTACCGGCGTAAAAGAAAAGATCGAAGATAAAATTGATGTTGCTGCCAAACATATAGAGGAGCAAAAAGAATTAGAGAGTGAAGAGCTGCTACCCGAGCCTAGCCAATCAATAGTAGCTGAAGAAGAAGTAGAGGCAGCGGCTGCGAAAAAAGCAGAAGAGAAATCTCAACAGACAAAGCAAAACAATGAAGAAACTCAAAGCAAAAATAAAAAAGTAAAATCAACCGTTGAAATGTCCGACGAAGTTAAAGCAGATCTGGCAAAAGAATTGGCTTCTGACATGAGTGTAAAACTAAGGCCGGCTGACTCAACAAAAGACAAAAGCAAAGCGTTGGCAAAAGAGAAAAAATCTAAAACCCTAGCAACGAAGGTTCTAACGACTCTGCCCGCAAAAACAGCTACCCAGTCTTTAAAGTCAGAGATTCCCGTTTTAACTGAGGAAGCGAGTGAAGAGAGTGTTCACCATCGACAAACTCAGGAGTCCGAAGTACTGTCAGCTGAGTCAGAATCTCTGGCAGAGGACTTTTTAAGTCTATCGGGAGGCGCCATCAGTGAGATGCCACACGCTGCGTCAGCGGATGAGAAGATTACGGATGAGAAGATTACGGATGAGAAGGTAGAGGCTAGTGTTCCTGTAGAACCCTTCGTCGCTAACGAAGAACCGTTCGCCGACTTAAGGTACGAGAACCCGCCATCAGAGACTTTATCGCAGGACTTGTCAGAAGTTGAGCCTTTTGCGACTGGTTCGAAACACGGCGAAGAGGCCAACTCAAAAAGCACTTCAGTTGAAGAAAATGCGTATTCTAACCACAACGAGGCAAAGGAAGCGCCATCCACTGAAGAGCTCAGTGGCTTCGCGGGGATGCCGCAGTCTGATAAAGCGCTCAGAGCTAGGGCGGGCAATCCGATGCCGCAATATCCTTGGAAGGCGCGGCTGAACCGCGTTGAAGGTACGGTGGTGCTTGGATTTGATGTCACAAGTTCTGGAGCAGTTAAGAACGTGAAAGTCTTGCGCTCCTCTGGAGACACCGCCCTCGATCGCGAAGCGCTAAAGGCCCAATCAAAATGGCGATATTATGCTGGTCGAACTGGCAACTTCTATCGAGCTTGGAATTTTCGACTACGCGGCGAAGCCCGCGAGGTACCTTTTAGACATCAATCCGCAAAACGCTTACTTGAAAATAACTAGACGTTGCTAACCTTAGCCGCAGACTCCGGCTGAGCAGGCTGAAGCAGCACAGGATGAGTTACGCCGCGCTAAGGGGCGAGTTTATTCGTCGCCAAAAAGCTGAGCAGCTGGCAATGTTGACCCTTGAGTGCGTTCTTTACGCTTTCTCGCTTTGCCCCGATTCTTCTCTTTTCTTGCTCTAATAAGCTCTGTTCTTTTCGTTTTTGATGCCATGGCCGTCCTCCGCTCGGGGATACTATCAGAAGAATATTCGTAAACTCAACAAGTGAGTGTAAATTCCGCTAACGGCTGAATTTTGCTCATAAGCGTAGTCTAAACTCAGTTTGGGCGCCTCCCACCCAAGACCCGCTGTCCAGTACCGCGCGTCTTGTACCTCGTCCCACCGATGGCCGGTCCGCAGGGCAAGACCCACGGGTAGCGGGAACTCCAACCCGGCCATCACATTGAGCCTGTTACTGTTGTTAAACTTTTGGGGAGCTTCGAGGTCCAGCCGAAACCGTGTTATATCCATAAATAGGTAATGACTCCCAAGAGCAACAGCGGGGCGCTGATCCGGAGTATGTTCATCGAGCATATTTTCAAATACAAGAGCAAGGCCGAGATCTTCCATCGGACTCCAGAGAAAACCGGTGCCGATATTCCAAAGAACTTTTGATGCTCCAAAGTTGGGCGAGGTTCGAAAATAGCGAACGTTCAAACCAAATGAAACCCTTTCTAGCAAAGTCTTTCCGAAGGAAAGAACGAAGTCCTCCCGCTGGTCCATAAAGCCGAACGGGCCTTCAATGCTGCGGCGCGCATAGCTCAAGGACGAAGCTACGGGGGAATCAGGGTTGTTATCGATAAAGATACCCGCCAGGTCTCTTGACGAACCGCTCGACTCCGTGTTTGTTGCCCCGTAGAAAAGTCCAACCTGAAAGTTTTGGTTAATGGCAAGGGTTGCGGGATTCAGAAAAGGGCCTTCGGCCCCAGAAGTGGTAGCTCTCCCTGCGCCGCCTAAAGATTTGGTCACAGGCCCGACGAAAAACTGGGCGTAGGAGGTTTTGTAATTGCAGGTTATTGAACTCACTGCAAAAATCGTTAACAACCATTTTGGTGCGGGGGTTCTTCTGAGATCTTTCATCGTGTTCCTTTTGGCCGTTACCATTGGTGTTGAGTTTGCGGTAGACGCAAGCTTGGCCACTCAAACGAGTGTCCAAGATAACTCGTACACCTCTGAGGCATTAAAAGTCCAGTCGGGCGAATCGATTGAGCGGCTTTTGAGGCGCCACGGCTTCACGTCAGAAAATGTTAAATCTGTTCTCTCATCGAAGTGGCATAAGACTGGTGGTCGGCTGATTGAAGGCAGTCAGTACCTTGTAATTAATTACGGCTCAAGCGACTACTTGGACATAAAGCTTTTCGATTCAAAACACCGAAGTACTTTTATTTTTTGGAAACACGGAGCTCTGGCCGGAGCCGAATCCCTTAACGACAGATCTTTTGAAACAAAGCTAAGAGAAGAGACGGGGATTATCGACGGCTCACTTCTGGGTACGTTGCGTCGCGTTTTTGGAACGCCTAGCATAGGTCGAAGGGTGAAGTCGGCTTTTGTGCTCGATTTAGATCTCAAAAAACTTAAAAAGGGTGACGAATACCGCGTGGTCGTCGAGGAGCTATATGACGGCGAAAGGTTTATGGGCTTTGGCGAAGTTGTTACCGCGGCTTTGAAGGTTGGCGGTAGTTGGGTAGAAAGAAATTTCGTGTTTTATGAAGGTGGCGGCGCATTTTTGCCAAGCGAATATTCCATTCACGAAAGGCCATTTTATTCACCGGTTGAATACATGTCAGTTTCGAGTTTGTTCAGCCCAAGAAGATTTCATCCTATCTTTAGAAGGGTGCGCCCCCATAGAGGAATCGATTTTGTGGGTTCAGTTGGTGAACCCATCATGGCGGCCCAGGATGGAGTTGTCGAAAAAGTTGTTCGCGTGTCTAGACGCTATGGCGCAGGCAGATACGTTGTTATTCGCCATGAAGATGGTTATGTATCGTATTACCAACATCTTAACTCAGTTGAAGAAGGTCTTTCTGTGGGCCTTGAGATTGCGGCTGGCACACAGATCGGCACTCTCGGTTGCTCGGGAAGCTGCACCGGCGCTCACCTGCATTTTGCTGTTAAGAAAGACGGCAAATATATCAACCCCGCCCAACTGATACGAACATACCCGTTTCGTCGCCGCGGCCAGGTAATGGCAGCCGATGTTACAAAAAATCGCAGTTAATTTTTACTAGAGCGCGCCCTAACGCGTCCGGTCCCACAAGTGACTCCGTACCATTTAATTAGCGCTGGCAAATGCTAAAGAAGTGCGGGCAAACTTTGCTGCCTGTTGAGCCACAAGCTTGCGCTGGATTCCACTCAATGTTCGGTTCGCCATAATTGCCGGCGGCTGCATAGCATGTATTGGCCGCAGTAGACTCAACAGGAATAATGCAGCGATTTTTCGGATCAATATGCCATTTCTTAATACCGTTGAGATTAAGGAGTGTATCTGCTGCACTATACGCAGAAGCTTCATCGGGTGTTAAAGACTGAATATCGGGTGTTGTGTTGGTGTCTGAGCAGCCGGCCTCTGATGTCTGAGAAGGTGGAACCACTCGAAACTGAAATGGAACGAAACAATTCCAAACCACATTGAGCTGCTTGGGAGTTCCGGATTCAAAATTCAGCTCGACAATGTCTGACAACACACGGTTGGGCATTCCCGGATTAAAGCTCTCAGTAAAATTACGTGTCGGCGCTTTAAAAGCCGGCGAATACCCTCGGCCGAAAAAAGATTCAACGGGCTGGGTAACATCAAACTCATGTGCAGAACGCAGCACAGATCGGTTCGAGTTGGTTTCGCTGTCGTAGCCCACGACAAGCGCGTGAGTGCCGTCTTCAAATGTGCTTCGAAAACTTTCTTCCGGCATTTCAGTCAAACCGTAAGTTAGGGCAAGTTGGCCAATGTGTGGAAGCAGCCGAATTTGATCTCCGTCAATAATTCTCTCGGCAAGAGTGCCATCAAAGAGATTTGTCCATCCCGTATTACCAAACGCTGCGGACGTGGGGCCCTTAGCGGGATTCTGAAGATTCGATTTACCCGATTGAGAGGGCCTAATGGCAAGCTGTAATTTAGCATTTCGATTTGCAGGATGGTTGTAATACAAATCAGCTCGGCCAGCTCTACCAAGGCCATGAGTAGTGGCGTAGCTAGCGAGCCAACTGCTAAGGCGGAGTCCGCTACCGACGTTAAAGGCACCGATACGAAATTGAAAGTATGTGTCGTTAGATAGATTCGTAGATGTTGGGCATGACAAATAACCAATGCGATCCATGACGGCATCGAAAGCAAAGGGCACGGTATGTGTTGTGCTCGAATTGATATTCGAGTTGGGTGCCGCGGCTCCGCCCGGAAGCTCTTTGACGCAGTTTTGGTAAGCAAGTAGGCAAATGGAGGCTAAAAGACCTAAAAGATAGGGCCGCAGTTGAGGTCGCGGAAGGTTGGTTCGCGCATTGTATTTCAAAAAAGATTTGGCGGATTTTGCAGAATTCGCAAGCTGATCGTGGCCATTAAGTTCATTTTTATGGCTCATTATTCGCTTACTCCCCCGTCTGATTTAGGCAATCCTACCTGATCTAATACTACACTTAGAGCGTCTCACCCACCAATCTCGTTTTGAGACGCTCGCAAAGGCTTTAACCTCAAATGGCTTGATCTAGCCATAGGTCCATATCATTTATCGACATTCGGCGGCAGAACTTGAGACACTTTGCAGGTGGTGCTTGAGCTGGGCCGTCAAGCGCCTTCCGAACCTATCGATCAAATTTGAGCTTGATATTAGATTGACAGTATTTTCCCTAGTACCGGACTTACTCACTGAGGGGCAAATGTGTGGCTTAAGCACCACACCAAATAAGGTTGAAGACGCCTATTGCATGGGTATACTTTCGCCTAGATATACTTTCATTTCAGAGGAGATTTTATGAGTAGATTTTTACTTTTGGCCCTTGCTTCATTTGTATCAGTGGCAATGTTATCTAGTTGTGGCCCCAAGGCCTTTGTTAAGGGTGACTATGATGAAGACGTGGAGTCAGAGAATCTATTGACAGACCAGTGGTCTGAAACCGATATGCAAAAGTCGGTGAAAGAGTTGGTCGACAGTCTTGTAGGGCATCCTGCAATTCGTGAGGCCAAAAGACAGCCCATCTTGATGGTCACGAAACTTCAAAACAAGACGAGCGAGCATATTGACACTCAAAATATCACCGACATGGTGACGGTGGAATTGATGGGCCGAGGCCGCGTTACGTTTGTAAATAAGGCCGCCCGCGAAGATGTCGCTGACGAATATGATTATCAAAACTCGGGTATGGTTTCAGAAGAAACAAAAAAAGGGCCGGGCGGGCAGATCAGCGCTGATTACATTTTAGATGGCCGGCTTGACTCCATTGTTCAGGAAGCTGGTAATCGCAAGACTGTTTATTACAAACTAACGCTGAGCCTAACGAACCTAAAAACCAACTTGATGGTATGGAGCAATCACAAGCAGATGCGAAAGCTCTACAAAAAACGTTCTGTCGGTATGTAAATGCCGGCTTTTTTTAAATAAGTCGTTAGAGACGGATGAGTACGAGGTGAAGGCTTAAAAAATGATAAAATTCGTTTTGAGTTCTTCACTCGCAATCTTGCTTGCCGGATGTTCCTCGTTTTCGAAGCGCTCTGGTGAAGTTCATGACGACATTTCTCGGCAGAATTACTCCTCGGCGATAGAGCGGCTGAGGCCGCTCGCGCTATCAGATAGTAAAGATCAGCTCGTCTATCTGCTCGACTATGCCACCGTGCTTTTTATGGCGGGTCAGTATCAAGAAAGCGCGCAAGCCTTCATTAAAGCTGACAAGTTAGCAGAAATCCAAGACTACCATAGCCTGTCTAAGGTCACGGCCTCTATCTTACTTGATGAGGGACAGGTTCAATACAAGGGCGATGCCTATGAGGTTATTCTAATAAATGCCTATCTAGCTCTTAATTTTTTAATGCTAGGCCAGCTTGATGACGCTCTAGTTGAGTGTCGAAGAATTAACGAAAAGTTAACTCGTTACAAAAACGAAGCAAAAAGAGATTACGAACAGAGTTCCTTCGCAAGGTATTTGGCCGCGGTAATTTGGGAGGCAAAAGGTCAGTTCACCGACGCCTACCTAGATTACAAATTCGCTCGAGATATTGACCCTTCAATACCGACTATTGGCGAAGATCTCATTCGAACTGCTTTTTTATCAAGGCGTTGGAGTGATCTTAAAAAGTGGCAAGCTGAGTATCCAGACATTAAAATGGCTTCCGAGTGGAAGAACAAGAACTATGGAGAGATAGTCTACCTCTTTGCACGAGGTAGGGGGCCGATAAAGCAGCCCCATCCTGCTTCACACAGAGTTCCTAAATTGTATCCGCGTTCCACTTTGGTGCAGGGCTTTAATGTGAAGATTTTAAATGGCGCAGAGGCAGTGCTGAATGAAATTCCGTCGGTTCCAGTTTATAGTGTTGAAGAAGCGGCAATAAAAACTCTCGACGGTGATTACGCCGGTCTTATCGCGAAAAGGGCTGTTGGGGTCGGCGCGAAAGCAGTTATAGCTGATCAGGTAAGGCAAAAGAGCGAGGCACTCGGGGCTCTCGCGTGGATTGGTATGAACCTGGTAGATCAAGCTGATTTACGTCAGTGGAGTTTGCTGCCAAAAGATTTTCAGATTGCTCGAGTGTATTTACCAGCAGGCAAATACGAAGTGTCTGCGGACGCTATCGGTTATGCCAATGAATCAACTTACTCTTCTAGCGAAGCCATCGAGCTTAAACCTCGAAAGAAAGCCCTTCGCTTTATGGGTCTTTATCGCTAGCGACCGTGTATCACACTTAATGGCAATCATCTAAAACAGTATGACTTTTAGCGTGCGGGAATTCGACAACTTTTTTTAGGAAGGTATCGCCGTATCTTTGCAAATGCGTGATAGCCCAAAGTCATAATCGCTTTTACAGGCTTTACAGAGGCTATGCGGGCAACCGATATATACCCCGGTAGAGTCTCCCAAATAGCGATAAACGCATCGACGGCGGTTCTTAAGTGGCCATCTTTGTCGATAACATGGAGTGCTTTTTGAACTTGCGTGGGATCTAAGTTGTAATCTGATGCTACAAAATCAGGATGCGTGATATCCACAAACTCTAGGTTTTCTGAACCACTCAGTTTTTGGTAGTGCTCCATTTCATAAGAACAAAGATGGCACAAACCATCGTAAAAAATTTTAACTTTGTTGTTTAAACGCTTGTCTTCCATATAGTTCATAGTAGTATGAACTATATGGAAAAGCAACAGGTTGTTTCATATCGGGAACTTGCGCAGAGTGTGGGACATTTTATTAGATACTGGGGTTTTAGGCAGATCCATGGTGAGATTTGGACACTCGTCTACCTTGCTAGGTCCCCCCTTTCTGGGGCCGAACTCGTTGAACTGCTCGGAGTTTCAAAGGCTTTAATAAGCCCAGCAATCACGCAACTCGAGTCAGAGGGCCTCATTCGGCAAATAGAGAGCGAAAATGCGAAAACAAAAAGATACGTGGCCGTTGATAACGTTGATGAAGTTATTCGGCAGGTTCTCAAAAGAAGAGAGCTGCCTATGTTGTCAAACGTTGCAGGTGCACTCGAAAGCATATCTGACGAATTTGCCGTGTCACAGTCTTTTGCCCGCGGTGATCGCCTGAAAGAGCTAAAAAAGATGGTTGAAACTGCGCAAAGCGCTTTAGCCTTCTTGATTGCTTCAGAAGACTTTTGGAAGTGAGAGACGCATTGGATACCATTCTGAAGCGAGTTTGAAGGACTGAAGCTAATTGAATTGAATTGAATTACCACTCCGTATGAGACTGAGGGTGCGCTGAAGGAGAACAGATCGTGTCAAATACTATGACCTTAGATTTTTCTCTTCCAAGTTTATCTACAAATTTTGAGCTATCAGAATTGATCAATCATAACGCCCTCAAAGGGGGCAAACGCATTCGGCCTCTCTTGTGCCAAATGTTTGGCCAGATTGCTGGTTGCTCGGAGCCAGCACTTTCTACTTTAAGCCGGGCTGCAGAACTCGTTCACACGGCTAGCCTCATCCATGACGACATCATTGACGAAGCTAAAGTCCGCCGACTCAGAAAAACGCTACGAGAGCAGACTAGCAATGCCCATGCCGTCTTGGCGGGCGACCACCTTATTGCTGTTGTGCTCAAAGATTTGGCTATCCTCGGGTGCACTTCGATCATCGAGGATCTAGCATTGGCTCTTGAAAGGTTAACTCATGGAGAGTGGTTGCAGCTGGAATCCCGTGGGCTAATAGATATCACTGATGAACACCTGCTTCGCATAGCAAAGCTCAAGACATCGAGTCTTATCGAGTGGGCCGTCAAAGCTCCACTGTTGTACACTCAGCAAAGTTCAGACGTTATCGAGTCAGCAGTCAAATATGCCCAAGAGATTGGCATCGCATTTCAGTTAGTCGATGACACACTCGATTTTTCTCCAGCAGCTGAAAAAGATTACGCCAAAGATATTCAAGAGGGCCTAGTCAATTCAGTGAGCCGCTATGCTTTGAAGCAAAACCCTAAACTTGGTGCAGTTATTCTTAGGACCCTGGGTACATCTGATGTGTCAGAGCTCAGAGAATTTCAACATCACTGGCGAAACTCTATAGAACAAATTCATCAAAAAGCTGTATGCCACTATGAATCGGCGCTTTATGCACTTGGAGAAGTTGAGAAGCATTTTTTAACGGAACATCTGCGCAAAAGATTAGAGATATTCGAAGAGATAAGGCGACTCAGTGCACATGTCATACTGAGAGAAAATTAGTTTACGTAAACTGTAGAGAGAAAATAATGGAGCGATTTATCGAACATTCAGAAAGTTGTCATGAGAAAGAAGCTAGTAGTTATTTTGTGAAAATTACCGATCCAGTTGCGAAAAAAGCCCTATGGGAGGGTTTTATAGAGAAAGGATCCAGCAAAGTACGGGTTGTAGCTGCAGATTACTTTACTCATGATAGCACGATCCGGTTCGAAAAAACTCGAACAGAAGCTTCGATTAACTTAGCAACATGGATTGAGTCGCTGAGAATATATAGCTTAACCGCAACTGCCTTGCCCGTCTTAGCAACAATCGCATTTGTATCTAGCTTTGGAGCCACTATCGATTGGTTGACCGCAATTACAGCATTTATCGGAGCTGTAACACTTCAGCTTTCAGTCAACCTACTCAACGATGTCGAAGATCACCTGCGACTTATAGATTTTCCGGGCGGCCCTGGAGGAGCCGGGGTGATTCAAAAAGGCCTCTTAACTGCAAAGCAAATCCACAAATTAGGCATCATCGCATTTGTGGTTGGAGCAGGTCTCGGTTTACCTGCATTATTGAAAAACCCGATAGAAATCTTTATGATTGGGCTCATCGCTGTTCTCGGCACCTATGGCTACTCTTCGGGCGTCGGTTTTAAGTACAAAGCACTTGGCGACTTGGTGGTATTTTTGTTATGTGGCCCACTGCTCACAGCTGGCGCTAGCTTTGCTGCAACTGGCGTGTTGAGTGCAGAGGTCCTGTGGTTAGGTGCGTTTTTTGGTTTTGCAGCTGTTGGAATATTGCATGTTAACAACATGCAAGACATTGAACTGGATTCATCGCGATCAGCAAAAACACTGGCATCGCTTCTGGGGTTTGGTCTGTCACGATGGTTCTTGGTCTCAATTTACTTAGTGGCTATTTTATGTCTGTTTATTGCGACATTTGAACATCCACAATTTAGTTGGGCTACAGCAGCTTTGCTCCCAAGCGTTCTTCTTGCGGCTGGTTTGATAAAAAAAATTTTTAAGGCCTCTGGTTGTCAGTCTCCACACTTACAGGGGGCTCGAGTAAAAGCGGCACAACTTCATTTGGTTGCCGGTTCACTGGTGACAGTTTACTTTTTCGTTTCAAAGGCTTTAGGAGTTTAAATATGAAGAAGGTACTTTCTCTTAACGTTTTTTCTTCGGAGTTTTCAAGAACGTATGCGGCCTATAACAAGCACAAAGCGGAGATTATTTTGTGCTTTAAAGAAGAGCTTGGAGAGGTGAGTCTTCACGAAGTTGATCTGCTCGAAAGTACCAAACTCTCAGTAGATAAGACTTACCTGCAGAGTCGTTTTCAAGAACCATCAGATGAAGCGCGAATGTTCCTTGAGGCTGACGCCTATTTGTTCGCCTTTCCGATCTGGAACTTCGGGTTACCATCGGTTCTCAAAGCCTATATCGATCGCGCTATCATTCCGGGTTACACGTTCACTTTTGTCGACGGCAAAATCTTGAGTCGTGTCGGTGGGCGCAAGGCCACTTTTATCGTTACTGCAGGCGGTCTCTACTCAGAAGCGGACACAAAGCCCTACGAATCGTTAGAAAAGATTCTTCGCTTTTTATCGATAGACGTCAGCGTGGCGGCTTTTTATCAAGGGCTGGACGTTGGTTCACCAGATGCAACCTCTGCTTTAGATAGGGAGATAAATCGCTAAAGCTGTTCTGTTGGTTGAACTCATAGACCCCATCCCCGCGCGTTTTGCCCTAAGCGCGACATCAATAAACAGGACCAAGAAAGGCCGCATTCTCCTTTAGATATTCAGCGAGATCTCTGTCTACCTTTTCTGACTTTGGGAATTCAGGAGAGGCAGGCGATTCTGAATGTGAAGGCGAGGGGGGCTGATTCGGCGTTTGGCCCGGCAACCTGAAAAGATCTGCAAGGTCTGGATGAACCGGCACTCTTACTGGTTGTCCGGGGTTACTTACGACCTGACTCCGAATAACCTGCAGAGACACTGAAAGATACATTACCTTTGGTAAATCCCTAGCCCGAGCTGTTTCTACAATTTCATTTAAATAGGATTTATTTAAAACATTGAGACTACTTCTAAAGGCAGAAATAATTGCTGGATAATTTAAAGATCCTACGAGGCCGCGTGTTGACGGATTTTCGTAAGTCTCTGCAAGAGTTGTCGCAAAATCCGCGTAAGCGTCGATCACAGCTAAGTCCGATTGCCCTGACATCGAAAGGTCGATCATTGCCGCATCCCACTCTGCAGCTACAAAGAAAGGACCATGCTTCGCTAAATCGGGTGGAACTCTCCCCTCTGTGGCCAATGAGTTGTAGGCATGCATAACAAGAGCGGCATCAGTTTGGTTTCGCATTTGAAAGAATGAAATGTCAGCATTAAAAAGAGCTTGCGTGTGGAGGATGAGGTAGCGTTCATAAATACCTTGAAGCCTTGTGAGGCGCTTCTTTGCTAGCTTCCATCGTTCGCTATTTCCATTACCTTGGCGAGCAAGCTGAGAAATCAAACCTTTCTCTGAACTCACTCTGTCTTCGAGATATTTCATGATGAAGTTGCACTCGTGGTGGTAAACGAATCTATTGGAGGCGAACTCCTCAGAGAGCTGTTTATAACAAGCATCGTTCCGCTCTTTTGTCGTCGAAGGGTGAGCGATTGTAGGCATCGCTTGTCGATCAGCTAACCCCTGTTGAAATTTTCTATAGAATTCCGATTGGTCGCCACTAGTAGATATATTAGGTGAAATCGTATCGGCCATTGCTTGGCCACTACAAAAACTTAAGACTGTGAAAAACAAAAGGCAGATCTTGTAGCAATACATCGACTTCTCCTTCGAAATAAAAACATTCGCAGTTCTACAAGAATTTCAACGACAGTTCAGTGAGTCGCGATATTCGATAGTAGCTGAGGTAAGACTAACTAGGGTTTGCCGGCTCTAGTAATGCTTTTAAGAAGTTCGAGGAAATAGGGGAAAAATCTCCCTTTAGGAGCTATTTTATTTAAGAGACCCAAAAGAAATACTTATAGCAACGGAGCATTCGACGCCTCGGGTGACAAATCTAGTACTCTATGGGCTGTGGCCGTCGATACTTTACGCAAAACGTATGGGCATTAGCCCTTAAAAATTCAGAAACGCATTTAACATTACATTGAAAGTATCTTTTACGAGAGTCACCTTATTGCCATTGGAGAGTTGGGTTTCAGAAGGAAACACTTTATTGAGATAACCAACTAGCGAGAGCCCGGCTTGCTCGCTGACTCGAAATTCACCACCGAGGCCAGCGATAATGCCCATTGCACTACCCTCGACATCTGCGGGTTGAACTGTAGTCGTGTCCCGATAGGGATTTCGAACAAAAGATACTCCGCCCAAGAAATGCCAGAAAAGGGCGTCATAACCGCCGAAGTAGTAATTCATAGTTATGTTGATTTCATGATGTTTAAGATCGCCATGACTGCTTGTAAAGTACCCTAGGTTAAGCGCCATCTCATCACTGGCGAAAAAACTACCAAATCCACCAAACCCAATTGCACCTTTACTTGTGCCTTGTATATCACTCGAGAAAAGAACATTCCCGGCACTTAAACCAAACCGAAAGGCCCCCTCTTCATTGGCAGAGCCCTGTGAGCCGTTAAGGAGCAATAAACTAAAAAATAGGTAACTGAATTTAGTTCTAAACATAGGGCCACCTCTCAAAAGTTAACCGGCGTTGTCAATAGAATCCCAATCATTTCGTTAGCTCAATAGGTACCCAAGCCACATACTTATTTGCAGAAAAGATACATTTGATAACTATAAGGCACCATAAATATTACTCCTTCAAATGTTAAAGCGTGACAAGCCTAAGTCTACGGATTTCTAAAAAAAATGAGATGTTTCCATATTTGTCTTTTAGAATCTGTAGTAGAAACAAAGGGGCATGAGGCGTATATCGATTGTTCTGGGTTTGGTGATGGCCACCTTGTATCAGTATTTCTTCCCATTTTTCGATAAGTGGGGCGAGGGCTATCCTTCTAATGTTTACATAAAGCTTCAAACCTTAGCCTTGTTGAAGGGAGATTTCAGAGTTGGCGATACTCCCTTTGACCTTATGCCCGACTGGGCGTGGGCAAATGGTGTGCAACAGGTTTGGGGGCTGGGCTTGCCTCTTCTGTATTCTCCGTTTGAGTGGATTTGGCAACTCTTGTGTTCTGAGCATTTTCCAGACCGCGCTGCCTTTTCGCTCCTGTTTACCGTTTCGGTCGTTCTTCTTTCCTCAGCGCTTGGGAAGCCTATCGGTCACAAAGTTTTAGGCACTGTTTTCATTATTGCAGCTCTGGGAAGTGTTCTTGGACACCCCATATTTGGAGGTCTGCTTGCTACAAGATTTAGTCATCTTGAGGAGCACTCGCTTTCTGGCCAATTGGTGGTCTTGGTCGCAATATCTTCCGCGGTTTTTTTCATCGAAAAGCCAACCTTACTACGCAAATATTTTTTGATATTTTTAACTTCTGGGCTTGTTTGGTTCCGTCCTACCTTAGCCATTTATAGTGGTGCTCTCATCGTAGGAGTAACGTTTGTTTACTACAATGAAAAGTCAAAGCGGGAGGCTTTGAGCTTTTTAAAATTGAGTGCTGCTGCACTGATCGCAAGCTTTATTTTTTTGGCAGCAACAAACAAGGTGAGATTTGGCGAGTATAGGGAGTTTGGTCACCGTCTAAACAGCGTGGGTAATTCCATAAAGACCTTTGAATGGAAGTTTGGGTCAGGTATTGAAAACGAAGAGTTTACGAAGAAGGCATATGACATTTTTTATACAATGTTTTTTCCTCAACCGTTGAACGGTCCCATACATCATCATAGCATTTTCGAGTCGAATGGGTATTTGTTGCGGTCAAGATCATTTATCCATAGTCACTATAGTATATGGGAGTTCCTACTAGTTAGCCTGGGATTATTTTACACATTTATTTTTTTACGAAGGTCAGGAGAACTTAGTACCTCCTTGAGGGCACTTACTTTTTCTGCAGTTTTAGTACTAGTCACTCTTTTCATCTTCTATTCGTTAACTCCGCATATAGCGACTCGCTATTATTTAGATTTTTTTGCCGCATGGATTACTTTGAAGATACTATTGATCTATCTTTTTCTTAGGTGTCTCCGTCACGCGGGTCGACCTGTTGTTACTATGGTGATATCGGCCCTTTTTTTGACGCTCTTCATCGCGGTTGCAATATACGATTGGCGCCATCAAAGTTCCTTAGATTCAAACATGCGCCGCCATCTGGTTACCTTTGACGAAGGTCTAAGGCTCAGCTCATTCTTCAAGAGACAGCCTAAGGTGTTGCCCAACAATTATACTTGTGATGGACCATCGCCCGACTCGTTCATACTCTACAATGGGTCGGGATGGAACCATGGGAAAGACTGTTATGTCGGGCCATCCACTACGTTTTACTTTAAAAGTTTCAATTGCATTGAAATCAAATACCGGACCGTTTATAAAAGTTTTCCTCGAGTTAAGCGAAATCTTAAGTTTCTAGAGAGAATTAAAACGCAAGCGCATGAGGCCGGGTACCAGGTGACCGAATTCTGCGCAAACGAACCAAGTGAACTTGCGTTTGATTCGCTATTTGTTAGCTGGATTAATTCAGAAGATCTTTTGAAAGTCGTACAACCAACAGTCCTCAAATCCATCCGAGTTTGGTAATCAATTAGGTACAAGCTTGGTTTTAAAATCTCTGGACTGGACTAGATATGATCAAGGAACAGAAACCGATCGCCAAAAATGGTTTAAGTTTGAATTATCCGATTTTACGCTAATGTAAAGTGCGGCGATACTCGAAATTAAATTGAATGTGGTCTCGAAAATGGATCAAGTGCCAATGAGCACATGCATTCATAAAAGTTTGGATTTTTTTTGGGGGGGAAGATGCATATTTCCTTAGGGAATCGGACAAATCTTACAAGAGGTTTGCTTTTAGGAATCATTTTTCAAGCGACAATTTTAAATTTCCAACAGGCTGCCGCTACTTCCGACTGTGTGTTTGGATGGTATTGGCTTAACAACCAGGCCGCCTGGTGTTCCTGCAGCACTGATTACACGGGAACAACAGTTTTAGACTGTGGAGGAAGTACCAGCGGTGGGGGAGGAGGGGCTACTGGCACGCCAAATAACCCCTTGCCCGGCCAGGTATGGAACCCAATTGGGGGTGCACAGTACCCGATGTCAAACAATCCAGATAACTCAGGCAGCGGCGGTTCTACTACGTATCCACAGCCGGGCACCCCTACGCTTGACCCAGAGAAAACCAAGCAGTGTACCTTAGAGGCTTGGGAAATTTTTAAGCAGGAAACTGCAGGAATCATCGAAAACCCGGAAGAATGGTGCCCAACACTTCGACAGATGGTCATTAAGGCGTTTCAAGATTACTATGACAATTCAAGTCTACTTTGCAGTTATGTCACTACACAAGAGTTTCGCAGTGCCATAAATGGATACATTCAGGAAAGATATAATTATTGGAACACTATTTTGTCTCCGGTACCGAATCTGCCCGGCTTTGCAGTGCCGGTAGCAATGTTTGCGGAGCAGTGCTACGTAGCGGCAACCACGGCCGTTGAACGAGGCCTTGTTGCGATAGAAGAGGCAAGATATGCAAGCACTTATCTAAACGACAACACTAAAAAAGAGAAACTAATCAGCAAGATAAAGTGTGAGGCACTTGCAATGGCAGCGACGGCAGCAATTTCTGCTGCATTAGCGTATTTGACCGGCGGAGTAAGCTTAGAAACACAAGTCGCGGCGTATGGTTCGGGGCTCGTTAGCAATGGACTTACCAAGAACACCGATAAATTTGTTCAATGGGCCGCGAATGCCAGAAAAAACTTTCGTCAAGGCGGAGTCAGACTCACTTTGACCGGTATGATCGTAAATACGAAGGCGACAGTTAAACTGAAGCCGAGTGGTTACCGCCCCATTACAGAGAGACGTCTTCCTTTTACCAAGGGCACGGGAGCCGCTGGTATTGAGCTGCGCATTAGTCAGTCGGATCCGCTATTAGTTCAGATGGCAGATGATGTCGGCGCTCGACTGAGAAATGTTTATGGCAATGAGCTTCAAAGTGGGACGGATACTCACCAATTTCTCCGAAGGTTAATGAATGAGGTGAATGAGACAATTGATGGGTATCAGCAGTCAAATCAGATACTAACAGATCAGCAAAGGACAAGTTTTCTTCACAATCTATATGCGTCCAAAAATATCAACTCGCAGGGTCAGGTAATATCATTTACGGAATGCGCTAAGTTAGGCTTTGGCATTTGTTCTGACAGAGATGCGTTGCTGTCTGCGACCCTGGAGCGGCTAGGAATAGAAAATACTGATAGTCTAAGGGCAACATTTTCTAACGGAGCTGAACACACAATTGTTCAAGCGGGTTTTGAAGATGGATTTTATTTGTTCGATGCAAAATTAAACAGAGTTTTTTCATACGATGGATCTGATGACGAACTACAAGGAATTAAGGATTTAATGTGCGGGGCAATGAAGGCTTCAGAAGTAACGATAGATTTCGACGGACAGTAAATGGCATGGCAGCCAAAAGGAGTTTGTAGTTTATGAGGTGGTCTAGTTTCAAGCTGGCTATAAAGAAAAAAGTCGTGGTGGGTATTTCAGTTTTTGCTCTGGCGTCTATGGCGATTTTTGCCTTTCAAAACTTTTATACCTATGAAAGCTCTCGCCGGGCTCATTCCAATTTTATCCCGTTTGCATTTCATCAGGGTGCATGGAGCATTCTAAAAATGACTGTTCCAGGGGGCGCATACTTTCCACTTTGGGGAGTGGGCGGGGCTCCGGTAATTAAAGTTTTCTTTTCCGATGAGGATGGAAAATTTGACTTTGATGCTCCGGCTGAGATTCTTGATGTCACTGGGCCTGATTTTTTAGATAAAACAGAATATTCGTATGGCGTAGCTGCCGGTGCCTTTTCTGATATCTTCGTTTGGTCTAATTTTGAAATGGACGTTCAGCTAGTTCAAATTGACCATACGGGTGCGGTAAGAGAATCGGTTCCTGCCGAAAAAAGCCGCTTAATCACTCCTCCAGCGCCCGCCACAGAAACTCTACAAGTGTGTAATCGCACAGTCACATTCAATGGGGCGGCAATTAATAAAAGTCACGCGATTACGATTGCAAAGGGCTCTGGTACTTTGACTTTTCAAGTACAGTCAACAAACTGCACATGGTCGGCTTCATTTGAAGATGGCACATGGTTGACGGGATCCAACATGTCGGGCCCAATCGGGAGTACGGCAAATGTCACAATCACCTCAACTGCGCTTACGAGTGGCAGTCGTTCTAGTAAGCTTTTCATCAACGACTACACGGTTACGATTACGCAGAACTCACAACTAGTCTCAGCGCCAGGTTATCAGACTGGCTGTGGATCTTTGTCGAACGGTCAAAGCTCAACTGTTGTTGATGGCACGGTATCTGTGCCTCAAAATTGCCCGATTGGTGGAACCTCAACGAAGTTCTACGAGCGCTTGGTCACTTCCACGTGCACGAACGGGGTACTCTCAACTTCAACGTCTCAGGGGAACTACCTGAGCCAGAGCGGTTCGTGCAATCCTTCAACGATTCAGCTTTTGGTAAATGGTGGCACCAGCAAGACGATTAACCCGGGAGCGGCGGCTAACTACACTTGGACGAGTGCAGGTGTGACGAATGTTTCAAGCACCTATTCTACTTCAGGAACCTATTGTGGTCAGCCCGCTTCGGGCGCGTGGTTGGTCAACACAACAAGTGGTTCGCGCTCTGATACAGTTCAGGCTTGTCAGGCAGGCAAAACGTTTACCCTGACTATTTCTGGACAAGGCTTTGAAGGAACTACCCGAACATCTTCCGTTACAGTTGTTGTTCCGGCTGCGAATGTCACCCTCTCACTCAATAAAACAAGTTACAACACGGGCGAAGCGCCAATCTATACAGTTTCGGGCTCACCGAATTCACCCATCTACTGGACGAGTACAAAAAATGGCGCCTCCACGGGCGAATCGAACTCCCATTACGGACAACTTACAAATTCTAGTGGCACATGGACTGGATCGGGTGCTGCCTGGACGAGCGCCAATGGCGGCAACTGGACCAAGACGGCAACAGTCGCAGGAAAGAGTAACACGAAGTCTTTCACCGTGGTTACTGGTCCTACATTGGCTCTTAATGGTACGAACTACCGAGGCATAATTAATGGTCGTTCTCACCTAGAGCTCTACGGGACTTTTGGAACCACCGGAAACACTGTTTCGATGTCTTGTAACGCAGGGGTATCAGTCACAGTAGACTACCAAAGTACAACCCAAATTAACATATCCTGGAATCCGTTGTCGTCCTTCCAGAATTGTTTTCTTTGGATAACAGGCCTTGGCCAAAGCATCAGTGGTCAATTTATAGGCTCAGTAAAGTAATGCGCACCGTTTTGGCAATCTGGCTCTTGATTTCAAGAGCCAGATTTCGCCAACTTTAGACAAGCGAGTCGGCAGCCGAAATCCTCACTCACGAGGTTGAAGCCGCTCTTTTATTTAGTTCTCAAAAGACCGAGCGCCGGGAAGCTCCGGTGTGATTTCTATAGCATTTTGTGACGATGTCGGAAGCGTCGTATTGGCGGATTCATTCAAAGAATTTGCCGCAGAAGAAATCCTTTGATCAATAGACGACTTCAAGTCGTCATAGGACTTAGGTTCAGCCTCAATGGGTGCTGAGCGGTCAAGCTCTCTACGTATTTCTGAGGGCTCAAAAACATTCAGTTTTGCAAGGTAACTCGACATGCTGCCGTTACCAGTTTGAATGATATCTCTTAGAACCTTTAGGGGAGCGTACTCAGAGGCTTTCTTTTCTGCTTCAAAAATAATTTGAGCCAAAGTGGAAGCTGTAATGTCACGTTTTGTTTTGTTATCGACAATCGTGACCTCTTCACTCGCGCGAATCATTTTTGCTATATCTTCTAATGTCACGTAGCAGCTCTGCTGAGTGTCATAAAGCTTGCGGTTTTGATATCGCTTAATAACCTTTGGAGAGCTGTTGACTTTGCTGCTCGAAGAAGTTTCCAAAATTGCCTCCCAATTCTTTCCTTAAAACCCTTAAAAACAATCCCCACCGCCGCGCATTGGAACCCTGTTCCATTTCGACACGGTAGTTCAATTCGGTCGGGAGAATAGGTCTGACGCCACAGCTTGTCAAGCCTACTTCACTAGAGCATTCAGCACTTCTGGATGCCGCTATGCATGATTCCCTCTCAGGCAGTGTTCGGCTGGTGGGCCGAGTTTCGCAAGGCGTGCCCTCAAGTAGGGGGCAAATCCCGCCGAAAGACTAGCGAAGGGCCTCTAAGGGGCCTCTGAGAGCCTCTTTTTATTGAGGAGACCAATTTGAATTCGGCAAACCTGACGGAAAAGGTGGGAAAACGAGGCGGATTTAGCAGTTTCGACTTCTTTTCTGTTCTAGGGGCTATCCTCCTTGTGGTGGCCATCTCAGTGCCAATCGTCCAGAAAAAAATAACCGGAAATGAAATTAAGAAGGCCCGCGTGATTGCGGAAGGGATGGCCGACGAGGTTCTTCGTAAACATGCTCCTCTTCAGGCGCCCTGGCAGAAGCAAAAAGGGGCGAACCGGTCAATCGCCTCTTTGGCGGGTGGGGCCTCCTCGATGGCTATGCCACTCGCTGAGGATGGATCAATTGGCAGAGACCCTTGGGGCCAGCCCTACAAATTTGCGTGGATCAGAAATGCCTACGGTATCCCGACTCACATGTTGGTTTGGTCGGCGGGACCCAACGGTCAATTTGAAACACCCCGATCGGCAATTAGCGGGGTTGAGCGGGGCCTCGTAGAAGTAGGCTTTGCTAGAGACGACCTAGGCTATGTGCGGGCTCTGCGCTGAGCCTTTTTAGAAATTCGGTCAAAATGCCGATCTCTCAATAGGGGTTTGGGTTTCACAAGGCTCAGTAACCCCAACTGAGGTGGCATGACCCGTTTTCTGATAGTACTGTTATCTCTTGGTGTGGCGTCGGGCTGTTCTCATTTCATCAGTCGAGCGCCAAGTGACGAGACAGTTGCTCATCAACCACTTTCCGAGGCGTCGCCGTCTGGCGATTTCGTCAATCAAAGTTCTGTACGTGAACTAGCAGATTATCACTTTACATTAGCTGAGGCCTATAGCCATGAAGGCGATGGAGCGCGAGCCATAGAAGAATATCGTATCACGTTAGTCTATGATCCTCAGGCCGTAGCAGTTCGTTTAAGGTTGGCTATAGAATACCTTAGACAAGGCCTAGTGAGTGAGTCGCTCCGGGAGGGACTTGTCGCTGTGGAGCTAGATCCTCAACACATCGAAGCTCACATGTTTGTGGCAAGCGTTTATAGCCTCATTAGAACTTTTAAAAAGGCAGAGGAGCATTACTACAAAGTGGTTAAAATCAATCCTCTGAATGCTGAACCACTGATCTACATTGGCGCTCTCTACGCTGAACAAAAAAAGTATTACGAGGCGATTGAACTCTTTGAGAAGGCAGCGAAGGTGGATTCAAGTTATGCTCATCTAGCTTATTTTTCGGTCGCCAAGGTGCAGCTGGTTCAGAAAAATCTCGTTTTGGCTCAGAAGGCACTTGAGAAATGCCTCTCTTACAGAGCAGATTACGAAGAGGGTGTGCTCGCTTTAGGTCAAGTCTTTGAAGCCATCGATAAACCAGAAGACGCGATTCGTTTGTATGCCTCTTACCAAGATAAATTTGGCCCTAGCGAACGAGTTGCTGAGTTTATGGCGGACTATTTATTAAAACTCAAAAGATACGACGAAGCCCTTCCGCAGTACTTGATCCTTGCGCGAGCTCAACCCAATAACTTAAACGCCAAAATAAAAGTCGCTCTAATTTATATTGAAAGAAAAAACCTCAAAAGGGCGACGGAGTATCTTGAACAGGTTTTAGAAAAGTCTAATGACTCGGACAAGGTGCGGTTCTATTTGGCGGCGCTTCTTGAAGAAAGCGGTCGAATGGATGAGGCCGAAGAACACTTTTCTCGGGTCTCACCGACGTCGGAGTTTTACCAAGAGTCCGTGGCGCATGCAGCGTATTTGCGAAAAACACGAGGAGATCTCGAGGGAGCGCTTGATGTGCTTGGTGGTGCTGTCGAGGCCCCCAACGCGAGCGTACAGAATCATCTGATTTATGTATCAGTCTTAGAGGAGCAAGAGAGGTTTAGTGAGGCCGTGTCCTTTTTAAAGAAGTCGACGGAGAAATTTCCATCTGAGTCGGTTATTCTCTATGCCTACGGCGTATCTGTTGATCAATCAGGCAATTTTAATGAGGGCGTACGTATTCTTAGAGAGCTCCTTGAAATCGATCCCGAAAATATTCAAGCGCTCAATTATCTTGCTTATTCGTTTGCAGAAAAAGGTGAGAACCTTGATGAGGCAGAGAGATTTGCGCTTCAAGCTATGAAGCTTAAGCCAAATGATGGTTTCATTTCCGATACATATGGATGGGTGCTGTTCAAGCAAGGTAGAATTGCTGAGTCTATTAAGGTCCTCGAAAAAGCCCACCTTCTTGAAAAGTCAGAAAGCGTCATTGCAGAACATTTAGCAGACGCCTATTATCGATATCAACTTCCTGAGAAAGCGAGGTTGATGTATGAAAGTGCGCTGCGGGCAAAGACGACCCCTAACCAACGACAAAAGATTTCGAACAAACTGGTTGAGCTTCAAACTCACACCGCTCTTCAAGAGCGTCAGCCAGCCTCTGTGCCGTAGCTTGCCAATTGTGATGATTCTGCTCGGTGGCTGCTCATCTGCGCCTTTGAGGTATGAGAAAGTCCAGGGGGCAAAGTGGGACGCCAGATCCGTTGTTCTCGTTAAAAAAAATAAAAAGTCTAACTTGGTACATATGGATATCCTGGCTTTTCAGGCGCCCGATAGAATGCGTCTGGAGGTGACCACGCCGATGGGAATTCATTTGGCTTCCATGGCGCTGAAGAATGATGAGTTTCAAGTAGCACTAACTAGGCAAAAGTCTTACTACGTTGGTCGAGCTTCGGCTAAAACGCTGCAGCCAATTATCGGGGCGGAGATCGATCCTCGTGTCCTTTTGAGTGTATTATTTGATCGCGTGCCCGACTTTTCTCAAGGGTGGGAATGCATTTACGGAGAAAAAGGCTATTTAGAAAGTTGTAAGAATGAGAAGGAATCCATCTCGATCAACTGGAAGCATCGAGAACTAGCTCGAAAGGTTGTCGAAATTGAGACCGAAAAAGTCAATTTGCAGGTATCTCTTAAAGGATACGAACCCATAGACAATACTGAGGCCTCTACATTTGAAATAGCCTTGCCCACAGGATTTAAAAAGAAAAAACTTTGAAAAGTAGAGCGTGGCAATAGGTCGTACTCAATAGAAAAGGGGACTAGCCCGGCTCTTTTGAGTACGAATATCTGGTGATGGCGGCCAAAATCTTTTACCATTTAAATAGGGCAGAGAAATTCTGCCGCGGAGATTTATGACCAGTTACCGTAGCCGGACCTTAAGTATTCGCCAAGACCACAAGCGATTTCGAGATATCGTAAAAGGCAAAATTCGCGAAGACTTTAAAAAGTTCGTCTCCCATGGTGAAATGATAGGAAAAAGAGACAAAGAGTTCGTGCGGATTCCTATTCCATCCATTGACCTTCCGAGATTTAAATATGGTCCAAAGCAAAGCGGAGGCGTTGGGCAGGGGCAGGGCAAACCGGGAGATCCATTGAATGGCGATCCCGGCGATGGGCAGGGGCCAGCTGGCAATCAGCCCGGCGAACATCAACTCGAAGTCGATATTTCTTTTGATGAGCTTGCAGAGATTTTGGGTGAAGAGTTGGAGCTTCCAAAAATTATTCCTAAAGGACCCGATCAAACTGCCGTTCAAAAATATCGCTACTCCGGTTTAACAAGAGTAGGACCTAACAGTTTGGTTAATTTTAAAGCCTCCTACCGGGAGGCCCTTAAGCGTTCAGTTTCTTCAGGCGTCTACGATCCTGACGACCCAATTGTTGTACCGATAAAAAAAGACATTCGCTACCGAAGCTTAAAGCCAGTCGTCACTCCGCAAGCGAAAGCTGTCGTGATATACATGATGGATGTCTCTGGGTCGATGGGTGAAGAACAGAAGCAAATTGTTAGGTTAGAAAGCTTTTGGATTAACACATGGCTAAAAAAACATTACCCCGGACTACAAACCCGGTTTCTGATACATGATGCTGCAGCTCGTGAAGTTGATGAAGAAACCTTCTTTCGAACGAGTGAGTCCGGGGGCACGCTAATTAGCTCCGTTTACAATCTATGTAATAAAATTATTGATGAAGAATACCCGTTAGAAGAGTGGAATATTTATCCATTTCATTTTAGTGACGGCGATAACTGGTCATCAGAAGATACAAGATACTGTATTCGGCTCTTAAAAGAACAGCTCTTGAAGAAGTCGAATATCTTTTGCTACGGTCAAGTGGAATCCCGCTACGGTAGCGGCCAGTTTATAAAAGACTTAGAGAAAGAACTGCCAGATGACGAAGCGCTTATCTTAAGCCGCATCGAGGGGCGCGACAAGATTGCTGAGTCCATCAAAGTCTTTTTGGGAAAAGGCAAATAGGTGCCGGCTTCCTATTCGAAGAAACGATGCGTTTAGTATATTACTTCTTCGAAAAAGAAACCGAACCTGGAGGGGAAAAATGGGACATCTGACTCCTGAGTTAGAAAAGGCTCGAATCGAAATTGAAAAGATGGCCCGAGATTACGGGCTCGATTTTTTTGAAACGATCTTTGAACTCATAACGTTCGATGAAATGAATCAGTTTGCCGCTTTTGGTGGCTTCCCCGTGCGGTATCCTCATTGGCGCTTTGGAATGGAATATGAAAGCCTCTCTAAGGGATACGAATACGGACTCTCAAAGATCTATGAAATGGTTATCAATACAGACCCTTGTTACGCCTACTTAATGGAAGGCAACATGTTTGTCGATCAGAAGCTCGTCATGGCCCACGTTTATGGTCACTGCGACTTCTTTAAAAACAACCAGTGGTTTGCTCCAACGAATCGAAAAATGATGGATGTCATGGCGAATCATGCCACGCGTATTCGGCGTTACATTGATCGATACGGAATCGAAGCTGTTGAGAGGTTCATAGATCGTTGTCTTTCGCTCGAAAACCTCATTGATCGCTATGCGCCGTATTCAAAATCTGCGACTAAAGACCTCAGCGTTCATGAACCGGAGCTTTCTACCAATCTTCTTAAGGATGAACGCCCTTATATGAAGGATTTTCTCAGACCGAAAGCTAAAAAAAAGAGTGAAAGCCAAGACGAAGGGGACGAAGCTCTCGTAGAAAAAAAGAAGTTTCCCGAGCGACCCGAGCGGGATGTTTTGCTCTTCTTGCTTCAAAATGCGCCTCTTGAGATTTGGCAACAAGACGTGCTCTCGATAATTCGTGACGAGGCTTATTATTTTGTTCCTCAAGGTATGACAAAAATTATGAATGAAGGTTGGGCATCCTTTTGGCATTCGAAAATGATGACGCAGAATATTTTGTCAGACACCGAGGTCGTTGACTATGCCGATCACCATAGCGGTACCGTAGCAATGAATCCGCAAGGGTTTAACCCCTATAAAATTGGTATTGAGCTCTTTCGAAATATTGAAACTAGGTGGGATAGAGGGCAATTCGGTAAAGTTTGGACGGATTGCGAAGACCTCGTCGAGAAAAAACGTTGGGATAAGCGCACCGGCCTTGGGCGACAAAAAATATTCGAAGTTCGAAGAAATTATAATGATGTGACGTTTATTGACGAGTTTTTAACCGAAGAATTTTGTGTAGAGAATAAAATGTTCGTGTACAAATTCAACAAGTCTACTGGGCGTTACGAAATAGACACGAGGGACTTTCCGAAAATTAAGAAACAGTTCCTGTTCCACCTGACAAACTTTGGGCAGCCTATAATCGAAGTTGAAGATGCTAATTTTGAAAACCGCGGAGAACTCTTACTGAGGCATGTACACGAGGGAGTCGACATGCAGCCGAACTTTATGGCAGAAACAATGAAGAATCTGCAGAGCATTTGGACTCGGCCGGTGAATGTTGCTACCGTGATGGACGGTGACGAAAAAATCTTTAAATTCGATGGTAAGGAGTACAAAGAGTTTACTCTAAAAGAGCTACCTGGCGGAAAAGCCTAGCGTTCGACGTAGTCAATAGTGACATCAAACTCAATTGGGCTGTGTTGACAGTCACTGGAGGGATCATTATCCCCCGTCGTTACGAAGCGAAAACTTGGCGCGGTACTGTTTCCGTTGAGAATACCGAGGCCAATTATAACTCGTCTATCTAGAGACACCTGCATGTTTCCGCTGCGCTCACTGAGTGGCCACGAGCAGCTACTCAGGCCGAGCGACGAAGCCACGCAATAGTCATCAGCCGTTGAATTGATATCTCCCATAGGTTTACCTTGAACCCCGAGCCAGTCATATTTGTAAACTTCTATGGACTTACCATCGACTTGAATGACTGAGGTTTCAAGCGCGGAGGTTGTCGTTTTTGAATTCGAGGCCAATACGAAGTCATTGAGACTGAAGTAGAAAATGTCGTCATATACCATTTTTTGCATATTAAATTCCATTTTCATGTCGCAGAGTTCGTGCTTTCCTTCGAGTGGCAGGTCAAATTCTTGCTCGTATCTTGCGCGGATGAACTCATTCTTCATAGAGAGATTGTCGGCTTGCCCAAATCGACAAACATCCCCGGTTTTGGGCATTCCAAACGGAAACTCTATGTCTCTGGGATTATCAAAGCGAACACGATGAGTGAGCGTCTTTAAGGATCCAGCCAGCTTTGCTTCAGCACAGTTCATTTCGACTTTGATAATTTCGTCGGGATCAGCGACTCCGTCGTCTACACCGATGGATCCGGGGCCTTCTCCAGAGCCACCATCAACTGACCCACTGCCTCCGCCATCTCCAAGGTTCAAATCATCATCAGGGTCTCCGCCACTGTTTCCGCCGCCACCGATAAAAATTGAGTCCTGCGGGTCAGATGGCTGAGCTGGAAAAGAGATATCGAGAGCATGATTGTTCGAGTCTTCATCGCTAACTGGAGCCTTGGAGGAAGGCAGGTGTTTCTGGTCCGTAAATCGAACAGGAGAAGAGCAGTTTTGAAAACCTATAGCTAAAGCACCAGCTAATAAACCTAGGAATATAGAGATAACATACACGCGTTTCATACGGCCCCCCGCGTATATCATAGAGTGCAAATTAGGAGCCAGTCATGAAGGTCTATGATCTGCTATGTATTTGAAATAACAATGAATTGTTTCAACTTGAAACGCCGAGCTTTTCGACTGATTCGAGAACTTTGACAGTCTCATGTTGAGAAAGACTGTTGTAATTCCCTAGCGATTTTGACCGGTTCTAATTTGCCAGCAATTATTACCGGTTAAAGCTTTTTCGGGAAACTGCACTTAAATTATTAATCTTCGTCGTCGTCTCCCGAAGAAGCGATCAGCAAATCGTCAATTTCATCAGGGTCATCAGCTTCAATGCGAAAGATCCAAGTTTCGTCGCTGTCTGTGAGAAGCGAAGAGGGATCTTGAACAAGAGCTGAATTCAATTCAACGATTTTCCCAGAAACCGGAGTTTGTACCTGTATAGTGCCATCCGACGCTGAGATTTCTGCAACGACATCGTCGGCCTCGAAATCTGCCCCTTCAGTTGGTAGATCAATATTTTCTATATCCCCAAGTTGACTCAAAGTTTCTTCCTGGAGTCCGACCAAGAGTGCGCCGTCTTCAATCTCTGCCCAATGTGAACCTAAAAACTCAAATTTCTCTCTCGCCATACTTCTGCCTCGCAACGGATATATAATCTCTTTGTGGATATGACTTACAATCAAAGATTGGTCATGACGAATTTCGACCGCGCTGCTCCATTTTTTTGTTGGTAGACTGCCGAGTCATAGAATATTAAAGAAACCTGCAATAATAGCATGCTTGAACCACGGGATCCCAGTGGACGAGCTTGTATCGCGGCGCTGTACAAAGCTCTCCTAAATCGGCAATATGCAGAAATTATGGCCGAAAGTACTGAGCTGCAGAACGGGTTTAACGGGGATGTCGAAGCCAATCTAAAATCTTTGGCTTCTCCACTATTTAGAATAGTTCTTGTTGAGCCAGAAATACCCAACAATACCGGAAATCTTGGTCGGACTTGCGTAGGAGCGTTATCCGAGCTGCATTTGGTTGGAAAACTAGGATTTGAAATCACCGATAAACAGTTGAAGCGATCTGGGCTCGACTATTGGCCGCATTTGAGCTGGTTTCAGCACGATTCATTCGAGAGTTGGTACGAAACGGTAGACCAAAAAGAGCGGATTTTCTTTTTCACGACAAGGGCCAATCAAACTCTTTATGATATTCGTTTTCAACAAGGAGACTGGCTAGTGTTTGGGCGGGAGACTCGCGGACTAGATCCGTCGATCCTTAAGAGATTCCCTCAGCAGCTGGCAAAAATTCCGCAGCCAGGCCAGGTGCGCAGTCTTAACCTCTCCAATGCTGCGTCGATAGTTCTTTACGAGGGAATTCGACAACTTATTCGGTGAGAAAGTTTGGACATGGTGCTTCACTCGGAGTAAATTAGCCCTCTATGATTACACAAGTTTTAGGTAAGGTTTTCGGAACCCAGCACGAAAGAGACATGAAGAAACTTCGACCACTGGTTGATAAAATCAATCAGCTAGAGGCTTCAATGAAGGCTCTTAGTGACTCGTCTCTTGTTGCTAAGACGGCAGAATTCAAACAGCGAATTGCAAATGGAGAGCATCTCGATAGTGTTTTGCCCGAAGCATTTGCTGTGTGCCGAGAGGCCTCCAGCCGTGTTCTCGCTATGCGCCACTACGATGTGCAATTGATTGGCGGTGCTGTTTTACATCGCGGTAATATAGCTGAGATGAGAACGGGCGAGGGAAAGACTCTCGTTGCAACTTTGCCGGTTTATTTAAATGCGCTCAGCGGCCTTGGTGCTCACGTCGTAACAGTGAACGATTATCTCGCTAAACGCGACGCCGAGTGGATGGGACGCCTTTACAAATGGCTCGGCTTGAGCGTCGGAATCATCGTACATGAGTTAAACGATCGTCAGCGCAAAGAAAGCTATGGCAGCGATATCACTTACGGTACGAACAATGAGTTTGGCTTTGATTACCTGAGAGACAACATGAAATTTGATCTCAAGGATTATGTTCAGAGGCCGCACAACTACGCCATAGTGGACGAATGTGACTCAATCCTCATTGATGAAGCCAGAACGCCTCTGATTATCTCAGGCCCGGCGGAAGAATCTACAGATAAATACTACGTGGTCGATCGAATTATCCCACATCTCAAACGTGACGTTGATTTCGTTATGGAGGAGAAAACGAAAACGGCTTCTTTAACTGACGACGGAAATACAAAGGTCGAAAAGCTTTTGGGAATCGAAAACCTTTATGATCCTCAGCATATCGAGCTTCTGCACCACGTGTATCAAGGGCTCAAGGCACATTACCTTTACAAGCGAGATGTTGAATACATGGTTCGCGGGGACGAAATAGTCATCGTTGATGAGTTTACGGGAAGACTCATGCCTGGTCGCAGATGGAGCGACGGTCTTCATCAAGCGATTGAAGCTAAAGAAGGTGTTAAGGTAAAGAGCGAAAACCAAACACTCGCAACGATCACCTTTCAGAATTATTTTAGAATGTACAAAAAGCTTTCAGGAATGACCGGCACCGCTGATACGGAAGCTGTTGAGTTCAAGAAGATCTATAGCCTTGATGTAACTGTGATACCCACAAATAAGCCTATGAAGCGAATTGATGCTGACGATGCAATTTATCTAACAGAAAAGGCAAAGTTTCGCGCCATCGCTGAAGATGTCACAGAAAGAAATAAAAACGGGCAGCCGGTACTTGTTGGCACAGTCAGCATCGAAAAATCTGAGTCTCTCTCGCAATTTTTAACTCAAGCAGGTGTTCGCCATAACGTACTCAATGCGAAGCACCACGAGAGAGAAGCGGACTTTGTGGCTCAAGCAGGTAGGTTGGGAGCCGTAACCATTGCCACGAATATGGCGGGTCGAGGGACCGATATTATCTTAGGCGGAAACGCTGAGTTCCTTACAAAAGCTTACAATCTTGAGCCTGACCAGCCCGAGTATGAACAAAAGCTGAAGGAACTTCAAAAGCAGTGTGAACATGAGCGAGAAAAAGTTGTCGAAGCAGGCGGACTCTATATTGTCGGCACTGAAAGACACGAATCAAGACGAATTGACAATCAGCTTCGCGGTCGATCAGGTCGCCAAGGTGACCCGGGTGAATCCAGATTCTACTTATCTCTCGAAGACAACCTTATGCGCATATTCAACGGCGAACGAATGAAGCGCATTATGGATACTTTGAACGTCGATGAAAACGAGCCAATAACTGCTCGCATGGTTACTCGGGCCATCGAGAGTGCTCAACGAAGAGTTGAGGGTCATAACTTTGATATTCGTAAGCATCTTCTAGAATACGATGACGTCATGAACAAGCAAAGATCTGCTATTTATGGCCTCAGGCGAGAGGTTCTCGAAGGAAAGACAATCGACAATATTTTTAAAGAATTTCTAGGGGAGTTGACGTCGGATGCGTTAGACATTCATGCCAGCGACAGGTTGAAAAAGAGTGAGTGGGACTTAGAAGGACTTTGTACTTCTATTGAAAAACAGTTTGCGGTGGGATTTAAACTAGAAAAACAAATTGTAGACGGACTTGAGACGGTTGCGAGTGTTCACATTCGAGGCCCACAATTTGAAGCTAACATTAAGTGGGAAGACTTAAATCCCCAGTCGCTATCGGATGGCTTGCAAAAAGCCATTCAGTCTGTGATGGAATACCAAAAAGAAAAGCTTGGAGCATTTTTTCCTCAACTGGCCAGAATGATCCTCCTTCAAACGATAGACGTCCGCTGGAAGGACCATTTGCTGCAGATTGATCGACTGAAAGAAGGTATTAACTTGCGAGCTTACGCTCAAAAAGATCCCCTTATTGAGTATAAGCGCGAAGCCTTTGAAGCTTTTGTAAGTATGGACAAATCGGTCAAATCTGAGTTCATAGAAAAAGTCATCAAGGTAGAGCTTGTTCAAAGACCTGAGAGTGAATCGGCGGGATCGTCTGTCGACGATGCGATGATTGAAAGAGAAATCGAAGAGCTCGAAAGTTCTCTTATTTCTAAATCACCCAAGAAAATGAATTATCAGCACGAGGAGGTGGCCGTATTTCAGGACTCTCCAAGCTCGCCTCGCAGACCATCCCAGGGAGAAGTTATGTCGGCAGGGCCTGACGGAGGGGGTGGACCTTCTGAGGAGCCCATTCGCTCTGGGCCAAAGGTTGGCCGCAATGACCCGTGCCCTTGTGGAAGCGGCAAGAAATACAAAAAGTGCCACGGAGCGAATGAGTAGTGTCTTCATGTCCACGCTGTGGAGCGGAATCAATCGAAGGTTTTGGCCTCGTAACATGTGGCTCTTGTGGAAACCTATTTGTCGTTGACGAACCGGATGAGCGAGACCCGGCAGTTCAAGAAAATGCTTCGGAAGAAGACTCAGTTGTAGAGTCCCAGGGAGAAAACAGCATCGAGTCTCTACTGTCACCTGATGCAGATTTGAGAGAGGCTACCGCTTCGACGCCGGAGGAGCCAGCTTATATACCGGATCTACTGCCTTCGAATGAAAGTGTGGGTTCGCTCGAGTTTGAAGATACTTCTACTAGCGAAAAATCGCAGGAATGGCCGCCGACCCAAAGTGACATTCAAGGGTTTTCAGAAACCAGCCAACAACTTGGAATGGGCGGCAATCTCAAATATGAGTTGAGAATAGATTTGTCCCATGCTCCAGATGAGCTAGATCAAGTCATGGAAGTTTTGTCCTATGAAAAACTTCGGATCGACAGGCTCATCCTATCTGAACTTAAGAAGAACTTAAAAGTGCTACTTAAAGATCTCAATGCTCTAAAAACCATTTTCATTTTAAAGTCTTTAGAGAGTCTTGACGTTCAAATACAGTGGGAGAGCAAAGATGAAACGGAAAGTTAATCCCGCCTTATTTCTTTTGATCATTCTCGGCTTTTCGCAGTCACAAGCAGACTCCTGGGAGAAGCATCGTTCAAGCCTTGAGGGCCTTTCGCATAGAGTTCGCTCCCTTGAAGAAGAAATTGAAGGCCTGGTAAGTGAGAAAAACAAAAGCCGCGACCCTGAAAAGACGAGTGAACTCTTGGGTATGATTGTCGAAAAACACAAAGAATTAACAGAGTCTCACCGGAAATTTCGCGAGGAATCAGAGCACGTCAAATACTCTCATCCCGGGCAAGGTAAACAATTCGACGTAAAATATCGACATGGTTCAGTAAAGCCACTTGAGGAATTCGACAAAAAGACCGGGATGGAAGGATTAATTAAAGAATTTCACCAAACTGTCGACTCTGCGTATATGTCGCCACAACTCAAACAGCGACGGGATGAAGTCTTCCAAGAAAAGTTCGAAAAAGAAAATCCTGCTAACAAAGTCGAAAAGCCGGGAGAGACGAATTCTCGTCCGAAACTAAAACTGTGAAACTGGGCTTGCGCCTGCAAGGAACGCAATGAAAAACAATCAAATAGCTCTTAAGTACAATCCTCGGTTTCAAAAGGTGCTGTTTAAGCCTGAAAGCAAAACAGAAAAATCGCTGAAAGGAACTAGTAAGAGTCTGCAAAAGTACTTTGTATATTTTTATGATTCACAGAGTGTCGGCGGGCTGAGTAGAGTCCTCCCCAAAATCACTCAAACTGTTTTAGCGAAGTTAAAAGACAAAAAACGCACTGACTCGCTGGACTGGATACAAGAGAGCGCAGGGTACTCAGCAGTCAAGCTTGATGATCGACAGATATTCAAACTCCAAGTTGCATTGAGAAAGGCAATGTCTAAGTTCACCGATGTCGGCGATGCGGATGTTTATCTTTCAATAGATGTTCTTAGTGAGGATTTTCGGTTAACGGTTTTAGAAAACTTATTGAAAGTAATCTATTGTGAGCAGCATATTCGGCCCTCCGGAAAAAAAGAAAAAATTAGCTTCAAAGAAAAACAATTTCATTTGGTTAGCAGCAAGGTATCGAGCGTACAGTTTAGTGAGATAGAAGAAAGGGCGAAGTCTTTTGCTGCTACCAATGGCCTCGCACGATACTTAGCAGAGCTCCCTGCTAACGTTTTGACTTCTAAAAGTTATCCTTTGTTGTCTGCAGATGTCGTTAAGAAGATTAAGGGCGTCAAGAGTCGATTTATAGGGGCAAACAGGTTGAAACAAATGGGAGCTGGGGCAGCCTATGCAGTCATGAAAGGAAGCCCACGCGGGGCGGGTGGATTCTTCATAGCACAGCGGAGGGGGCGAAGAGGCGCCACTAAAGTAACACTTGTTGGTAAAGGGCTATGCTTCGACACCGGTGGCTACAATATAAAGACCAGTCATATGTATTCAATGCACAAAGACATGACCGGCTCTGCGGTTGCGCTGGGTGCATTTCAATTGCTGACCCAAGAAAATCCAGAGATTGATTTTACGCTCATCATGGGAATTGCGGAAAATCTAATATCTAACGAAGCCTTCAGGCCGAATGATTTCGTAAGCGCACTTAATGGTCTAACTATAGAGGTTGTCGATACAGACGCTGAAGGGCGCATGGTACTTGCTGATTGCTTGGCTTATGCTTCCATGCAAAAGCCAGATCTCATCATCGATTTTGCAACTCTAACTGGCGCGGCGACGAGGGCAATTGGTACAGCTCGAAGTGCGGCATTTAGCAACAACGAGCAACTTTTTGAAAAAATATTAGAAGCGGGTAGGTTGTCCGGAGAAAGAGTTTGGGCCTTCCCTCTGGGTGATGACTATAAGGATCTACTTAAGTCTGATGTAGCAGATATCTTGCAGTGCTCAGCCTTACCTGGGCCCGATCACATTCTTGCTGCGACTTTTCTTAATGAGTTTGTTCCAAAAGACATCGACTGGGTGCATGTTGATTTGAGTTCAGACAGTCACAGTGGTGGGTTAGGGCTAATCTCAACAGAAGTTACGGGCTTTGGAGTTCATTGGGTTCAGAAGTTTCTGGAGCTCTATTTGAGTCAGTGATGCTTTTTAAAATTTCCATCAACTGAACCTTCTCGCCTCTGACAGTGTTTAGTTCTTGATCGAATTTGGCTTTTGCCTCTTCGAGCTCGCGCTGGCACTTAAGAGCAGTATTTTCTGACTTAACAATGAGCCTTTGTTTTTCGTCGCAGCTCTGTAAAAGTGCTTCTAGTTGCGAGTGAGTTTTTGCGAGCATCTCCTCGTAAGTAGCTACCTTTTCTTGTAAGCTAGCGATGGCATCAGCAGATTGTTTGTCTCTTGCCTTAAGCTCATCGCCTTTTTCGCGGTTCTGTTGCTGAATGTATTCGTAGGCCTCGCTCAGTTTTACTTTTTGCTCGAGGCGCTGCTCTTCTGAGTTCTTAAGATTTTCTGCTGTCTTTTCTAATTCACTACTGAGTCGATAAATCTCGGACTTGTAACTTTCTAACGAAGGGCGCACCCACTTTTGAATTCGAAACCGATAGTCGGTGAAGTGCTTTAGTCTTTTGTGAAGCCGCTTCAAAGAAGCTTCAACCGATTCGACTTGGTAGTTGAGCTCTTCGTTCTGAGATTCAACATTCTTCAATCTGTCGAGTTCTGTCTTTGTGTTCGCATAGTTATCACAAATTTGATCGCTGAGGCGAATTTGCTTTTGAAGGGCTGCGGCCTGATGATCGCACTTGGCTTCTAGCCGCGAAATCCGTTGAAGCGATTTCTGCCACTTTACATAAAGATCTTCGTTTTCTTCAAGAAGCCCTTCATAGTCAGACCGAGTCTCCAAGGAAGGTGCTTGATTCGGTTTAGAATCGATGTCCATAACTACATTAGAGCTCTAGGTGTTTTAAGTGTCAAAAAATGGAATCACTCTTCGTAGCAGACTCAACTCCCCTAGACCATGGTCGCATGGGTGGCTTGAGCATAGGTTTTATTGACAGCGAACACTTGAAACGGCATAGCTCAGCGATAAAGACTGCCCAGAGGGCTTTTCGAGGGCAGTGCGTCCTCGCGAAATGACAATCGGAAGTTCACTGTAAAACGTCTCGAGCAATTTTTGCTGGGTCCGTGGCGCCTTCAAAATTCGGAGGTGATCACTTGAATTGTAGTAGTCGAGTTTTGACATATATCCAGGAGATCTTGATGCGGGACTGTAACCTGCCGCAACACAAACCTGATAATGTGAGGGGACTGCAATCGGCAGTCTTTCAAAATCGATAGACTGGTTACTATTAGGTAGTCTTCGAGGCTTTTTATAAAAAACTCTAAGATGGGGCTGCTCATAACTTATTTTTCGCTTATCGCTTCCAGAGAGCCGAGAAAGCCCTAAAGTACTCTGAAGTTCAACATAGGGAATATCTTTTCCTTCTCTAAATTTTGCCTCAAACAGCCGGTCGCGCACATCGCTTTCAAAGTAGACAGCTAAATCTTTACTATCCGAGGGAATGCACAGGGCAACATATCTGATTTCTAGAACGCAGTCGCGAGAGTTTTCTTGATCTGCGGAGAGACAGGTGCGGGGATAATAGTGGTCTTTTGAAGACTTTGTGTCGACCAATACTGGATAGGCATAGAGGGAGTTTTCTACAAAGCGAAAGCTGCTTTGGGCAAGCGTGTCCTGCCGAATATTATTCGCTTTAAGATGCTCCGGTAAGTAGCGAGAACAACCTTCGGCTTTAAACCACTCATGCGCGGAATCGTGAAAAACAAAGAGGGCTTCTCGCAAATCTTGCGCCACTTTGCCGTTTGGTTTTTTCTGTAGGTCCTGCCACGTCGTGCCGGCCATCAGACTTTGAGGATCACTTTGCTTCGATATCTGCCGAATCTGCTTCTCTATTCGGCGAGAATCCTCGGAGTTAAAAACAATCTTACTCGAAACTATTGCGGGATGACCGAAGAAAACTATCGATTCCGTATCAAAATTATCTTGATGAGAAAGAGATCTTATAGAAAGTGACTTAGCTCTCTCAGCAGCCGATCCAGAAATCATTTCACCAACTGATGAGAAAAGCCCTTGAGAAGCTTTTACCACCTTAGCGGATAAGACGGGGATGTTATCATTAATCTTTTCAGTCAAAAACAAACCAAATGTAGGAACCAAAATCGAGATACTTGGAGCCACGTCACCCCTCGCCTTCTCCGCTGTAAGGCCTTCGTGTGAAAACCCAACAAAGCTCCCGATAGTGATGACAACGACTCCGAATGTTCTATTAATTTTTCCGCAAACCAAACCAACGTGTGAACTGCGACGATGAAGCCACTGGCCGAGCCCAATTAAAGAGCAGATAAAAGTCATTTATAATCTTCCTTAGAAAAAATGTTCTGTATGTTTTCGAAAAGTAACGAAAAGCAAACAGCAAGATTCAGTCCAAAAATTAGACAGGTAAAAATTATCAAGACTTCTGACGATTTTTGCCCCTGGTTTACAACCTCATGAAATCTCAACGATTTCGAGAAGCCATCTCGTTAGTATTCTGAACAAATTACCATTTGAGAAGAGGCTCGATTGGGGTGAAACAATTGGCGGCAACTGAATAGAGAAATTTCACTCTACTTCAATGAACGTAGCGGGACTTTCCTTTTTCGAATCAATCCCGGAACTTCCGTTGTTTTCTATAACTTTTCCATTGGGTGTTTTTGATTCCATGGAATTCTCTGGACTCACTGGGTTCGCAGAAGTCTCAGCCTCTTTTGAGGGACCATTTTTTGGTGGGGCTAGCGGGCTAACCGGAACACCCGTATAGACGACAACTTGATCTTTAAAGTGAATTTCCTTCCAGACTGGTTTTTTATCTTTATAGAACTGATAGACCCATACAGTACGACCTTTCCACTTGCCTGATCGAGTTGGGGACCCTACTGCATCAACAACGTCTGTCTTGTCCATCCCTGTTCCAACGGTCTCAAACCGACCAAGTTGACCTGTTGCACAAGAAGTCAAAAAAGACACAACAATAAAGGGCCGCAACAAAGTCTTCAGAATTCTCATTTTAACCTCTCAGTGAAAAAGGGTTAACTCAGCGGTTTCTCCGCTCTGCTTAGTTTAAGAAGTCGAACAAATACTATCCACAATTCCTATAGCTTGTGCAACTCTTTGAGGAACTCCAACTCCACCGGCCAAGGGGTTAGCATAAGTGACTGCTTCGTAGTTCAGAAGCAGAGTTTCGAGATTTTTGATCGACTCAATCGTTTTTTTAGTGGGCTGAATGATTCCTTGCGGATGTCTCCACACGTGACTCTGCACTATTTCCGATGCGCCAACGCCGAACAATCTCAAGACGTCACTGGTGGCAGTATGAAGAATCTCCTCATCGGTCCTATTTGCGAAGGTGGGGTGAAAAGTTCCTCCCATAATCAGAGTCAATGAATCGCAACCTATGGGTGCTCTCTTTGAGAAAATCTTACTGGGAATGAGTACTCCCAATGTATTGAGCCCAATTGAAGGATCCACCAGAACACCAAAGCCGTTTAAGTGAATTTTAGCTTTAAGGCCCAGTCCAACAGAGACAACATTCGCGGCTTCAACGTCAAAGTCGAGACTTTGTGCGATTAAGTCAGAGCTCTTCAGCAATGTGATAGCTGAACTATAATTTAAAGCTAAAACAACTTTTTTGTAGTGCTTTTTGCCTTCATTTAAATAGACACCGTTGCTGCCAAAAATAAGTTTTTTGACCGGCGTTCGCAGGTAGGTGCTGTGGGCAGTCTTCGTCGCAAGAGTGCTGATGAGCTGAGAAAGACCTCCATTAAAGGAATAAATCTGAGGAAGGCTTTGACCTGATAGGCGACTAGAGTGAGATCGCTGAGATTTTATTTTCTTTATCGCACCCATCAGCGAGTTCGAAGAGTCAAAAGCACTAAAGATATTTGGTATCGCGTGCTTCGCCAAGAGTTCCTTTGAGTTGCCTGCATAAACTCCAATCGTAAAAAGATGAATGAGCTTTTCGGCGAACTCTTCACCAAACACCTTAGCAAAGAGCTCCTGAATGCTTTCGTTACCTTGAAGCCGGGGGAGCAAGCGAAACAGACTACTTGCCGCCCGGAACTTGCCATAAGGTGACATCAACGAACTTGTTAGAAAACTCAGCGGATTTGGCGAAACCTCAAAAAAGCCGTTAGAGTTAAACACGTATCTTCTTTTTGCGGATAGATTGGCGCCGATGACTTCAGATCTTAGCCCCAAATCCGTGACCAAATCGCTCAAGTGCCGGGAGGAGCCGAGCACTGTGTTCGGCCCTGCTTCGAACAAAAAACCGTCAGTAGAATAGCTAGATATTTGACCGCCTAAGCGGCTACCTGCCTCAAAGAGATCAACATCAAAACCCAGCTGGGACAACCTATAGGAGCAGACAAGGCCCGTGACTCCGCCGCCCACTATCGCAATTGATTTTTTCTCGTTAGCTTCTGGCATGGCAAAGCTCTACGATACTCTGAAGAGTTTGGAGCTGAGTTTGCGGTGTTACGCCATGACCCACGTTAAATACAAAGCGATCAGCGAGATTGTTCGCGCGAATGTCTTCAAGAATTTCAATCGTGGCAGTGATCGCAATCTCTTTGTTCAGCGTGGTGTAGATGGGGTCGAGGTTCCCTTGAAAGCCAATTTTTCTAGGTAAGCGACGTGCGAACTGAGAAATGGGAGTTCGCCAATCTACGCTGAGCATATCAGCTCCGGTCTCTGCGAGCAGCTCTATAAGGTGAGAGGAAGGTTGTGAATAGAGTATAACGGGTTTGTTGTGCTCATGTGCGACCTTTACGATTTTGGCCACTGAGGGCTGAATGTGTTTGCGATAGACCTGCTGGCTGCAAATCCCTACCCAGGAGTCAAATATTTGAATGGCGTCGACGCCAGATTCAATTTGGTATACGACATACTTAGAAATCTGATCAGCCAAAAAATTCAAGGCCTCGCTAAACTGATCAGGAAACTCAAGCAAGCTTCGTCGCGTTTGTTCAAATTCTCTCGAGGTGCCTCCTTCAATCAAATAAGAAGCCAGCGTAAACGGCGCACCTACAAACCCAATCAGCGGTTTTTCGACGAGGCGGGTTTTAATTTTCTTGATCCCCTGTCTGACAAAACTCAAGTTTTCTACATCCAGTTTTTTAAGATTTATCAATGTGTCGAAGCCGGCATTGGCGAGCTTTGGCCCCGCCTCGGTAAATTCGAAGCCAGCACCCATAAATTCTAAACATGTTAAAATATCTGAAAACAATATTGCAGCGTCTAGATCAAGATGTTGAAACGGTTGAAGAGTCACCTCTGCAATGAGCTCAGGTGTGTGGCTCATCTGGCGAAAGTTGTATTCTTCTCTCAACTTTCGATACTCTGGCAGGTAACGTCCTGCTTGTCTCATAAACCACACGGGTGTTTGTTTGCTCGAGTTGTCGCCCCTAAGTGCTTTTAGAAAGTCGGCCTTCGGTGCCGAAGATTCAAAACTCATTACCAACTCCTTTTTGTCCGGGAATGTGCAGCCGGTAGCCCGCTCCTCTATGTGAAATGAGGTGTTGCGGTGATTTGGGATTGGGCTCAATCCATTTTCTTAATCTGAGCACAAAGTTGTCGATTGTACGAGGGGAAGGGTCGACACCTACACCCCAAACTGTATCGAGAATTTCGTCGCGGGTAACGACGTGCCCCTCTCGCCCTAAAAGCATTTTTAACAGCCCTGTCTCCTTAGGGCTCAAGACTTCCGTCGCATTGAGATGGGGTAAGAACACAGTCATCTTACTGAGATCAAAAACGGCCTGTCCAATGGACACACTATCAGAGAACTGGGTGGTAGGAACTGGTCGACTCCGCCAGATAATATTTCTAACCCGCAGCAGAAATTCATTGAGATGAAAAGGTTTAACCAAATAGTCATCGGCTCGACCTTCAAGCCCCCTTAGTCGTGTGGTAATTGCACCTTGAGCGGAAATCATAAAGACCGGTTTTTGAGAGTTCTTTCTAAGTGCATCCAAGATCTCAAATCCGTCGCAGCGCGGGAGCATGAGATCGAGAACAACAAGGTCGTGTTGTCCATTTTGTGCAACCTTAAGACCTTGCTTGCCGTCTCGAATCCACTCCACCTGGTAGCCCTCAGACTGCAAGGCCTCTTGGAGATTTGCTCCAAGATCTAAGTCATCCTCGACGAGTAAAATAAACCTGCCCACTAATGTAAGTCCTTAAAGGATAGGGTCACCTCGGTACCTTTATCTGTTCCTTCACTTTTAAACAAGATCTTCGCTTTCATTCTTTCCGCCAACCGCCGACTTAAAGTAAGGCCGAGCCCAGAGCCCGAGGGACGATTCAGACGTGCTCTTTCTGAGCGAAAAAACGGTTTAAACATCTCCGAGGCCTCACTTTTTGAAATACCAATTCCATTGTCCTTAATTTTCACAAAAGCTCGCCCACCCTCACTAGCGATCAGAATTCCGATATCTTGCTCACCGTCAGGACTGTAGTTGATGGCATTTTCAATCAGGCTAAACAGAATAACCTCTGTATCGCTTCGAATGGCGAATACTTTAGCCTCTCCTGAAACCTTTATCATTTGCGAAATTTCGGGGCTATCGAACTTTTCAATGGCGCAGTTTACGGCCTCTCTTAAACTAAAACGGCAGGCTAGAGCTTGCTGAGGCTCCACTGCACTCATTTGCAGAACTGATTCTATTTGAAAATTTAGTCTCTTGACGGCGCGAAGCCCGCGTTCGATGAAACGCAGATTTTTTTGGATATCATTTGGGTGAACCTGTAGCGATTCTAAACTAAGTTGAATCGTAGCAAGTGGAGTTTTGAGTTCGTGTGTTACGGCGCTCAAAAAATCATTCTGGCTCTTTTGAAGTTTAATTTGCTCCAGAGAATATTTATAGGCGATGGCGCCGGCAATAAGCCAAACAAGTACAAAGAAAGTTCCCTCAAGGGCGATCATCCAATGAAATCTTTCGATCGACTTATACTGTTGCGAGTCGACAGGCAAAAACATGCCGATGATGGCTTTTTGTTCAATGAGCAGATATCCCCACCAAAGCATTTGAAAGAGCGCCAACAAAATGAGAAAGCTAAAAAGCCAACGTTTCTTCAAAAATAGAACTTGAAATAACTTCGTCAAAGTCCCTCTCATTGTCTAATCAAGAACCTTTCGAATAAACTCTCTTAACTGCTCGACAGTGTGATAAGGGCACAAAAATCCCACTTCGAAAACGGATGGTGCCGTGTAGTAACCTTGTTCAAGCAACCGATGAAAAGATACTTTATAGGAACTCTTTTGATATTCTCCTATATCAGAGGGATTCGAGAGCGGCGCTTCAGAAGGTGCTAGCCAAAAAATACTTCCCACTCTTTTGTAGTGAAACTTTAAACGATTGCGATGACTAGAGATCTCAGAGTCAAACGTTTGGCCAAGCTCCTCGGTGCGCGTAAAAAATTGTTCCTGCTTCATTGCCTCTAGCGTGGACAGGCCTGCGACCATCGCTAAGGGGTTACCGCTAAGAGTCCCGGCTTGATAGACAGAGCCCTCTGGAGCGAGATGTGACAAGATAGTATGATGGGCAGCCACTGCGCCGACTGGCAATCCACCGCCAATGATTTTTCCGTAAGTCGCAATATCTGCCTGCACTTCGTAGCGCTCTTGGGCTCCCCCTGGGGCAACGCGAAAACCCGTAATGACTTCGTCAAAAATAAGCAGGGCCCCATACTTTGTGCAAAGCTTTCGGCAATCGTTTAGAAACTGAGATCCGAGTTCAAAAAGACCGTTGTTGGCAAGAACCGGCTCAACAATAAGCGCAGCAATATCATTCGGGTATTCTTTAAAGGCGTTTTCGAGAGCCTCGATGTCTATTGATTTGGCAACGAGAGTGTCTTGCGTGGTGCCTTTTGTAACTCCAGATGAGCTCGTGAGCCCTTGAGTCACTAAGCCTGATCCCGCGCTGACAAGCAGGGAGTCTAAGTGCCCGTGGTAGCTGCCATCCATCTTTAGAATTTTGTTTCGACTGGTGTATCCGCGTGCGAGCCTGACCGCTGTCATGACGGCTTCCGTACCTGAACTCACAAATCTCACTCGATCAAAATGGGGAATCCTCGCAAGCACCATTTCGGCAAGTTCTACATCCCATCGGGTAGGCGTTCCGTAGTGAGTACCATGGAGGACTTGTTCTCTCAAATTTTCAACTACCTTTGGGTGAGCGTGTCCCATCGAAAGTGCGCCCCAGCTCATACAAAAATCAACGTAAGAATTGTCGTCTTCGTCTGTGATAGTCGCCCCGTGGCCAGATTTAATGAAAACGGGAGTGCCGCCTACGGAGCGAAAAGCACGAACGGGAGAGTGTACGCCTCCTGGCGCCAACCGGTGAGCTTTTTCGAATAGTTTTTCTGATTCTTTAAGATTCAATGACACATTTTACCTCGCACTTTTGTCTTTTGCTAGTTTCACGAGTGACTTCCAATCACCATTTCTCTCGGGTACCAAGATATCTTTGGCGCCGGCGTGTTTGAGTGCCTGGGCAGTAGTTTGTCCGATGGCTAAGAAGTGAGCAGTGGCGCTAAGATCCTCCCAGCGTTTTGATTGCCGGACAAAGATTTCTACGGCTTTCGGTTGAGAAAAAAAGAGCCAATCGTTTTGTTCAATTTCTTCGATTCGTTCGGCAAGAGCATTCTCATTTTCCATTGACTGATAGGTCGCAAAGAATTCATAGCGGATATTCGCCTTTTCAAGCGGAACAAATATTTTAGAGTCGATAGTTCCGAACACCTTACAAGAATCTATCCCTTCATCGGAAAGGGCTTGAACAAGCTCTGCCGCAGAAGACTCTGGAGCCTGGGCGATCTTTAGTTTTAGCTCTGATAGCGCCTTCGCCGTTGCCGCGCCCACGGCCCAAAGTTTCGGAGCTGTCGTTTGTCTCGCCAGCAAGGGCCATATATCTGTTACAAAAATTCGGGCAGAAGTGGGGCTTAAAAATAAAAAGTTCTCACTCACGGTGAACTTTCCCTGCTCAGCAATTTCGCTCGCATTCCAGCAGGATTCTATTGTTGTTAACGGAAGACTCAGGGCCGCAAACCCACTTGCGCGAAAAGCTTGAAAAACTGGTAACTGACTTGAGAGAGGTTGAGTAAGCCAAACCCTATCGGAGATTTTGTTGTCGCTCACAAATGAAGGCTCGGCGTCTTTTGATCCATTTATAAGTACGTTTGCCAGTAGGTCTTCATAGATGTCTTGAAATAATTTAGACCAACTCTGTGCCTTGTAGGCCTTTCCAAATGCACTGCTGAGTCGATGGCTTTTCGGACGGATTAAAGACAAGTTCGCCTCGCCCTTACCGAAGACTTGGGAAAAGAAAACAACTGCTGATTTTTTGGTAGGGCTATCCGTGAGCCGAAATCCCAAAGGTAAGTGGCAACCTCCGCCAAGGAATTCGAGCAATCTTTTTTCAAGATGGGCAATCACCGTGAGCTCATGGTTAATGAGTGGACGAATTATTTCGGCCTGCTCTTTTCTCACCTGTAGGGCAAGAATTCCTTGGCAAGGCCCTGTTGGCCAATCCACTGTCAGCACAGCCAAGTCTCTCATCAGTTCTCGATTTTCAGCGAGCCGGAGTCTTTTGAAGCCAGCTTCCGCAATACATATCGCATGCAAGTCCGAAGAATCTTTTAACTTCTGAATTCGGGTAGGTACATTCCCTCTGTGCGGCCTAGTATCTATCAGGCTGCTGAGACTTTTGATCTGCTCAGTCCTTCGGGGAGAAGACGTGCCTACGAGTAGTTTTTTTTTGGTGCCGCCACTAGCTTCTGCAGTAGGTGATTCTACATAGCTAGTGTGGTCTGCTAGGTCTTGTGTTTGGCATTGTACTCTCGATAAAATATTTTCAAGTTGTGACTTGTAGGGTGACTTTACGATTAAAATATCTCGCGGCGTCTCGCGCTCTAGTACGGCAAACCAAGGTGCTTTAGAGTGAACCTGCGAAGGCAAATCTTTGCAGGAATGGATGGCCATATCGATGTGTCCATCTAAAAGGGCTTTTTCAATTGTTTTGGTGAAAAATCCGTCTCCGCCTAAAGAGCGAAAGTCTCTTTGGTCAAGGTCGCCAGTGGTTTGCACGATTTCTAGTTCTACAGAGATTCCAATTTTCTCTAGTTCACTTTGAATCGTTCGCGCCTGCCAAAGAGCAAGGTCGCTACCTCGAGTTCCTAACTTCAGAGCCGCGGGAGCTTTCATTGGCGGGATTGTCCACCAATTGGTGCAGCTTTTCAATGTGATTATGGATGACCCTATTTACAAGTAGACGAGTCTGTTTTTCGAACTGGGTCCAAGGGATTTGAGTGCCATCTCCAGAGCAAAGGTTCACTCTCATGTCGCTCAACCATTCTTCGTAGACCTCTTTAGAAGAACTGACGTGACTAGAAAATATTTCGGACTTCTCGCGGACTCTCAGTTTAGAGAGAATCCATCTCATGCTGCTTTCTATTTCAACAGAAAGACGCGCTCTCTGGATCTGCCTCACCGAGTCAGTCTCCTTGGTGAGTTCAGAAACTAGCTGCATATTCAAGTAGGGAATTTGTCTGGCCTGTAATCTCTCTGGCTCAGTATTGAGCGGTACCGACAGATCAACAACAGCGCTTGGGCTTAGCTTTTCTGCGAGAGTTTCGCTCAAAAGAATCTGCGCGGCCGATGTTGCAAAAGCCAACGCCGCACCCTTCACCGCAAGATTCCCTTGAAGAAAGTCGTCCCAATGTAAGGCCTCGCCTCCAAGCTGAAGTGCGACTTTGAGTGCTCTTTGCTCACTGCGATTGACCCAAAATAGATTTGTAAAGCCTCTCTTCTTTAGGCAAATAGCAAGAGTCTCATTCGTGTCGCTTGCGCCTACAAAAATGATAGGAGCATTTTTCGATTCAAGAGTCTGCGCTAGCCATTTGGCCGCAACACCTGCAACAGAAGTAGGACTGCTCGTCATCCGCACCTGGCTTCTTACCCAGCGAGCGCGATTAAGAACCAACGAGATAAGATGTTCAAGGTATGGCCCTACCGAGCCGTTTTCAAAATGTTGCTGGCAGGATCGCTTTATTTGACCCATAATCTGGTTTTCGCCAAACACGAGTGAGTCCATTGACAAGGCAACGTCCAGAAGGTGTCTTACGCACTGAGATTCTCCGAAATACCTTCGGCATTGATCCCCAAAAAACTGCTCAACGAACGAATGAATATCATCTGAAGTTACTCTTCCCGTTTCATCTAGGTGCGCATACCATTCAACGCGGTTACATGTCTTCAGCAGATAGTGTTCTCTAATGGATTCTTTATAGGTTAAGGGAAGGCTGTTAAAAAAGCCTTCAACTTGTGCATTGACGGCAGAAATGCCGTCGACTCCGCAGTCATTAATGTGGAATGCAAATCCTAGTAAGATCATCTTAGTTCATTATTAATTAGCTTTCAGTTTGGAAGTGTCATCGGAAAGTCACAGTTTTAATCTGTTAACGCAACCTGTCCCAAAGTCGGCGGAATACTGAGTGATTTCAGACAAATAGATCGCCCTAATGCGTTGTCTTGCTAAATTAGGTTGCCCCCGAAAATCAGGCGTGAAATCTTTACAAAGTCTAACCATGGGGGGGCTATGGAGTTAGATCAGCACGCCGAGCGGGTAACAGAAGGCTCAAAGGTTTTGGCGGACCAAGGGATAGTTAGTCAAACGGTAGCGCCAGGTTTACAGCAGCAACAACCTGAGCGGCGCTCAAAAACAGTTTTAGATAAAATGAAAAGAGAGGGGCTCAGCTTTAGTGAGTCCGCACCGGTTATTTCTGGGTATTTCAACTATAGAGACTTTCTAAAAGATTTCTATAACTATAAAAGAACATCAGAGAAGTTGGGGCGACGTTCTTACACATATGCTGTATTTGCAGCCGCAGCGGATATCAAATCACCCAATTACCTCAAATTAATTATGGATGGTGATCGCAATCTATCAGCAGATATGATCAAAAAGTTTGCCAGGGCATTAGGGCTGTCAAAGCGAGATGTAAGAGATTTTGATTTGCTGGTAAATTACACACAGCAATCGGACCCAGTAGTAAAGGCCAAGCACTTAAAAGATCTGCTTCAACATAGGATTGAGAGTCAGGTATTAGATGGTCAGCTTTCAGGTGAGGCCGCCAAGTCTGTGCCGAGTTGGCTTTCTTGGGTCGTGTACCAGATGATGGACCTAGAATTTTCAGACGTAAATCCCGAACAAATTCAAAAAAGATTGAGAGTGAAGCCCGGGGTTTCTCAATTTGAAAAAGCCATTGAAAGTTTGATATTTGGCGGGCTCCTAGAAAAAGAAGAAAGTGGTGTGCTAAAAAGACGCACGAACAAACATTTAGAAGACCCTAACCGTCTTCCGCCTGAAGTTGTCAAAAAACTGCAGACAGAGCTAATACTGCTAGGTCTTGAGTCGCTCTTCGAAGACCCTAACGACAAAAAAGACTTCGGTACGGCGACGTTGTGCCTAACGCAAACAGAGTTCGAAAATCTTCGAGCTGATTTGCGCAGACTTCGCAAAAAATGGCTGATGAATATTGGGGTGAATCGTGAAACATCAAAGGGCGAAGTTGTTTATCAACTGAACACTCAGATTTTTCCACTAACCCGCTAGTTAGGCCCGCTAGTCAGGTTTCTCTCTTTGATTAGAGGGCTGTTGTGCAAAGGCAAGCAATCCCTACTGCGTAAGTAAATCCATTTGCTGTAGTTCAAGGTTGCAAAAGTGCACCAACGGCAAATAGATCGTGCGGAAACAACACGCTTCTGCATCTAGCGCCTACAACCGGGTCATGCGAAGTGAAGTAGGTTTTCTCGCCTTCATTATAGCAGACAAAGCTTATAACAGGTCGGCTGTAAGACATGCTAAAACCTACACCTTGGGCTTCCGTGCTTTTTTGATAAAGCTCAATCCAAAAATTTTGAGGAACACTTAGGCACATCATTCGCTCAGGGGTTCGGCACATAAAGCTACTTAAGAAATGTGCTTGCTCGAGTCGCAGGGGGTTTCGCACAGACACAGGATTGATACCATCTTGACCCAAAAAAGAACCAACAAGTTTTGAAATCAACGGGTCATAGCCCTGAAGAATAAGAATAACTTGGGTAAAGTCTGTTAGAAAAGAATTCGAAACCGGAACAAATATTTTCATTTCTTGTATGAGATTGGGCTTCGTTACTTGCGAGGTTTCAATGCCGCTGTTGTTTTCTAAAAGAGTTGCAAAGTATGTCGTGCTAAACTTTGTCGAATAAGGGTCGTCCCCTAAAATAGTCAGATTACCATACAAACTTCGCAATACGTTTTGTTTACCTTCACCTGCTGGCGTAAGTTCCGTTTCTTCCAAAACTTTGATTTGATCTGTTCGATCTGAAGTAGAGGCTGATGCTGGTTGCTCCGTAGGGGGAGGAGGGTTTGCCTCTTGCTGCGGGGCCGCGCTCTCTACTGAAGGCGAGTTCTCCTGAGCAAGTGAGCTGTTGTCCTCCGACATGGGTGGGCTATTTGGATCCGGAGGGGCGGCGGGAGCGGTCTCCTGGTTCTCCTGTACCGGCGGGTCTTCCTGGGCGTGTGAAGGCACACAAAACAGCATCAACGAAACCATTAGGTTTACTAGTAAAATTGAAATTGGTTGGTAAGTGCGGGCTAAGCTAAACATTTTGAAGAAACCTCCATTGGTTTGGAGGCTAGCACTCGGAATCGCTTGAGCAACGAGAAGGTGAGTTTTTCTTTGATCGTGCAAAAAGTATAAGCCGGGCCTGTGGCGAGGCCCGGCTTAAGAGAGAAAAGAGTGAGAGGGTTCGTCAGACCTTCAATTCACGTTCTGGTAGAGTTGACGTTCAGCTGTTGGAGTCACCAAAGGTCCACACCTCACTAAGCAATGGTTAGGCCACATGGCTCCGCGTTCATTTGGATCAGAGACTTAGAGCGTTCGTTAAGACTGACAAATTGTTAAACACCACGCCCCTCCTGGGCTTACGCGGCCCCGAATTGCTCTGGGCCGCGGATACAGGTTTTTCTATTGGTTAATCCGTGGTGTTGTCTTCGAACGAGGCTCGATTCTGAGAATTCCTTGAAAATGTTTATTGATAAAACCAATATTCGCTTTTGTTTCATCACTTGGTTTCTGACATATGATCCAAATGTCGGCAAGTATGCTCATGTTGGTCGTCGCATCTCCGCCGCGACTTACAGATTCATCAACGGAGGAACTGACAACATTTACAGTATCAAATTTTGCCTTATCATTGTCCAAAACCTTTACGCTACAGTGCTCGTTAGGGGTCTTTTCAAGACTCAAGCTTTCCGTTACTACACCATAACTAACTATGCTCGACAAATTTTTTGCATTTTCTACTTTTTTCCAATCGAGAACTCTGATCACATACTCGGATGACTTCAACTGGTTCAACTCTACATGATTAATTGTTCTTTTAAGCAAGACGAAGCTGAACAATTTTCAATTCTTTACCCTCTTTCGCTCTCGCGTAACTGAGGGTGCATCGAAGGTATACATACGCATAAAAGTTCCATGGTGGAGGGTGTCTCGTTTACGAGGCCAACGGTATGAATTAGAATGAAGACTTACAGCCGTTATTAGGACCCTATCGTTTGAGGGCTTTAGTTTGGTGAAATCTTTGAGAGTGATTTCTGTAAGTTTGTGAGTGGAAAAGTATGTCATTAAACGTGCGAGGTAGGTTAATGCGAAAAATAAATTTATTGGGAATATTCCTGTTTATGGGGCTCTGGTTTGCTTCAGTAGATGGATTTACCACAGAGAGCAAGGCTCATTCAGACGTAAAGAGATACTATCAGGAATACGCAGAGGCTGTTTGCGACCTGAAGAACTCATCCGCGCAGTATTCCGCTATTTGCGTGCAGGCTGCGAAATCCTTTATTGTTGCATATCCTCCAAGCTATACCGTCAGATACCAAGCGGGACTTTTAATCACCGTCTGTACGACGATGAATATGGATAATACGAAGGCTTTTTTGTTAAACGCAGGCGTAAAAGATTCGTATCATTGGAAGATTGCCAGACAGGATTGCTTTGAAAACGGACTCAATTACAGCTTGTTTCCCGAAATGAGTGAGATTTTGAAAAGAATGCGGGAATTTAATAGATCTAAATATACTCAATACAGTCCTGAAAATGGCAATTACGGGGATAGAGATGCATATGTTAAGCGCTGGCACATAGCAGGTATGGCCCCCAGATATTATGAATTTTACCAACTTCAGTTAGATGCTTTAAGGACGGGTAAGACGCATAAATAGTTGAAGCGTAGAATGATGGACGCTAGGGGCTTTTCATGATCAGCCTTCACACCAATGAGGTCATAAAAAACGATTTGCTTTTGTTGGATGCGGTCAGAGCATTGTACAGCTAGGCACACACGTACATTGGGCGGTTACATCATGTCGATGGGATCAACGTCGACACTGAGTTGAAGGCGAGTTTTTTTAAATTTGTCGGTCCACTGACCTGCCAAGAAACGAAGTTTTTGACTGTCGAGGCCTTTAAGAACGATGTGTTGTCGATATTTATTGCGAACCCGATAAATCGGAGCCGATGTAGGCCCGATAATGTCTATACCTTTAAAACTTTCTCGTCCCCTAACCCATTGCTTAAGTGTAGCAGCGGAGTTTTTGGCCCACTCTTTCGTAGCGGCTTCGTCGGAGCCTTTTATCTCTAACAATATAACTCGGCCATACGGCGGAAGTGAAAGCACCTTTCTTTGCTCGAGCTCATACTCAGCGAATCCGATGTAATCGTGAGACAGAGCATACTTTAAAGCTGTGTGATACGGATTGAAAGTTTGTATGACAACTTCCCCCGGCTTGTGGCGGCCGGCGCGTCCACTCATTTGGGTTAGGAGTTGAAAACTTCTTTCGGTCGCTCTTAAGTCCGGCAAATTAAAGCCAATATCAGCAACCAATAGACCGACCAAAGTGAGATTTTCGAAATCAAGTCCTTTGGCAATCATCTGCGTTCCCACAACTATATCTACTTCACCCTTCTCTATGGCATCAACAAAGCGTTCCGTGTCTTCGCGGTTCTGAATTTCGTCACGATCTGCTCTAAGAATTCGAGCTGATGGAAACCTCAGTGCAAGCTCGCGCTCCACTTTTTCGGTACCGATACCTAACGGCATTAACTGATATTCGCCGCACTCGCCGCACAAAAAATTGTAATTTTCAAAGTACCCGCAGAGATGACATACAAGATGGGTCTTTGCATGAAGAGTCAGTGAAAAAGTGCAGTTGGGGCACTCCTTGCGGGAGCCGCAGCCCGTGCAAACGAGGCCCTGGGCAAGCCCTCGTCTGTTCAAAAAAAGCGCAATTTGTTCACCAGCGCGAAGGCGATCCAGCATCTTTGATTCTAAAAGTGGGCTCAACCAAGGAAGATCTTCTTTTGAACTGGAGCTCTTTTTTGCGCTGGTACCTGAGTGAGTATTAGTATCTCTAGCTTCAGCTGAGTCATCTTGGTGCGAGTCGTTTCGAGTTTGTTCCGAAGCGGAAATGTGTTGAAGGTTGCCCCCGCTTTCTTCCAAGTTCTTCAAATCAACAACCTCGATCGTCGGAAGAGAGCGTGATTCTACTCTGTGTTTCATAACGTGAAGTTGATACTTGCCAGATAAAGCATTCGCGTAGCTTTCAATGCTAGGAGTTGCTGACCCCATAACGAGAGGAATCTTTAACAGTTGAGCAAGTACGATGGCGGCATCACGAGCATGGTATTTAAAGCCTTGGTGCTGCTTAAAGCTGGCTTCATGCTCTTCATCAATAACAATCATCCCCAAATCGGCGATTGGACAGAACAGTGCCGATCGTGCTCCAATAAGAATGCGTTTTCGCCCTTCAACACAATCCCACCACTGGTTTGTTTTTTCTCGCGGAGTCAATTGCGAGTGAAAAACAGCGATCAAATCAGAGCCAAAGCGCATGGAAAAGCGCCGGATCAACTGCGGCGTAAGAGCAATTTCTGGAACCAATACAATTCCGCTTTTTCCATTTTCAAGCACTTTTGCAAGTGACTGCAGATAAATCTCTGTTTTGCCTGAGCCGGTTGCTCCTAGCAATAAATGGACTCCAAATTGGTCCAACTGGCTGCCAATGCCCGAGAAAACGGTTGCTTGTTCTTCATTCAGTTTCCACGGAGTTTCAAGCTCCCCTTGTGTTGCAGGGACCACATCGTGTTTTCGGCTGCGTCCCGATTTTTTATCAAGTGGTGGAAAGCCCATCATTGCGATAGGGCCGGGAGGGCTCAAATAGTACTCCGAAAGCCACTCTATCCATTTCAATCTTTCTTTCTTTAGCGCGGGCCACTGCGTGCGAACTTCGTCGATGGGCTTAATGCGGATATTTGCCGACTCCTCGGGTGAGGGCGTGCTGTCATCGCCGACACAAAAAACAATGCCGCGTGATTTACGCTTACCCAAGGGAACGGTGACTACGCTTCCGGGGGGCAAAAACTCTAGATGAGCACAAGAATAGGTCAACGCCTTTGAAATGGGTGCATCGACCCATACTCTGACCTCTGATTCCTGATTCAACGAAACCTCTTTATATATTCGTTCAGTATATGAGAGTCTTTCGTGTCGATGGGAGACAGATCTTTCGGCTCTTCATATTTCTCGAATGTCGCCACACTTGTTGTTTTAAGTGAGGCTTCCCCATCTTCGAAACGTAGAGTTTTTAACGAAGGATACTGAAATTTGCCGGCAAAGACTTGGTAACCCTTAGCCTCTACTTCGGCGCCGGAGCGAAATCGTATTTTTGAAATAACAAACTGTTCTTGGTCAACCCAGAGCTGGGGTTTCAGCTGAGAGGAGCCCCCTTCTGAGGGGGTACCTATGGCTAAGTTGAGTATGCCGAGTTGGCGTGACGGTCTCACAAGTGAGTTGGGTGTGTAGACGGTTTTAAGCGTTAATTCTTTCTTACCGGGCTCCCTTACTTTTTCAAGTTTTACTTCTTCGACAAACAGTTCTGAAGGTTTTGCGATACCCGTCATTTCTAGAAAGCGTGACCACGTTTCGCGAGAACGATTGTGAAAGACGAGCTCAAAAAATTCTTCAGAATATTTTTGCCGCTGAGTTTTGCCTCCCAAGACAAACTGCCGTTGTCCTTTTGTGTAAACAATGGCGCCATTGAGATCGCCTTTAAACGAAACATTCATTGAGTAAATGTTATTAATGTTCCACACTTCGGTGAAACGATAACTTCCTTCTTTTGATCGCAGTTCTACCTCGGACTCAATGCGATAGTTTTTTTCCCCAGAGTTCTCAGCAAGCCTTTTGAAAATATAGTTGGCCGAAGGCACGTGGGCGTTTGCAAATAATGCACTGAAAGTTATCGACGCGAAAATGATCAAAAATTTCATAATTCCTCTTGCGATATTCTGTTGGCAACAGTGAGTATAAATTTCTTAAGGGGCTCCCCTAGTTTAGGGTGCATAAGTCCTAGTTCTATATTCGCTTTTAAAAAACCTAATTTGTCCCCAGCGTCGAACCGCTTTGCTACGAAGGTGGTTGCGAGGAGTTCGCCTCTCTTGGCGAGCTCAGACATAGCATCGGTCAGTTGTATCTCTCCATTCTTTCCGGGCTTTGTGTCTTTTAATAGACCAAACAGATCCGCAGTAAAAAGATAACGACCGGGCAGGGCCAATCGGCTAGGCGCCTGGTGCGGCTCAGGTTTCTCAACCACTGACTTAACTTTATAGGTCGTCGGCTGCTCCTTAGAGATAGGGCTTCCGTCAATAATGCCGTATTTGCAAACGTCTTCTGGCGGAACTTCCATAATTGCAACGGTAGACATGCCGCTATTCTGCTCATACACAGATGCAAGTTGCTCCGTGACAGTCGGCTTTCCAATCATAATCTCGTCACCGAGTAATACGGCAAAGGGTTCATCACCAACAATGGATTGACCGCAGAGAACGGCGTGTCCTAAGCCCAAGGCCACTCTCTGCCTCACGCTAATAAAGTTAGCGCGATTTCTAATTGCAACGACGCGCTCTAGGTACTTAGATTTGCCTGTCTCTTCGAGAGTTTTTTCGAGTTCAAAAGAGTGATCGAAAAAATCTTCGATGGCCGTTTTGCCTCGTCCTTGAATAAATATAATGTCTTCGATTCCAGCTGCGAGTGCCTCTTCTACAACGTGTAGGATGATGGGCGTATCCACGATAGGCAGCATTTCTTTTGGAACAGTTTTCGTTGCGGGAAGAAAGCGTGTGCCTAACCCGGCGGCAGGAATGATAGCTTTGCGAACTTTTTTCATGGCACCAATTCAACATGAAAGTCGAATCGACTCAAGACTCACGCTGAGCCCTCTTTGTTTGAAAAGACTGCAGAGAAGAGACGGTCTTGGGCTTTCGAGCCACTTTTTTAAGGCACAATTAACCGTGGCACGGGTTTGCAGTGTCTTACCATGATGATGCATCGCAATATTCTACAGATCCCCAAAAAATTACGGCTCCCCGGGCATTCGCAAGAGGCCCCCTCCTCATTTCGAAAGGGCCGGGCTTTCCTATTTTATTCCCTGTTGGTTTTGCTGCCGTCTCAACATTTGCAGGCCGAAGATGTGGCGAGCAGTCTTGAGAGAATACCTGTGTTGACGTTTGTGCAATGGAAGGACCAACAGCTCGCAGAAGCTCGGGCCGCGAAAGAGCGACTTGGATACGAGTATAACAAGTTAAATCAGCTAAATAAGCCATCTGTCGATCAAGCCGTGTTACAAAAAAGAGACTTAGATCGGGCGGATGCTGGCATCCAAAATGCGAGAGACCTGCGCTTGCAAGACTATTTTGTTCTTTATCTTACCTCGCATTCGCTTGGTAAAGAGGCTATTCAAGAAGTCTATGGTGCTATGCAGGCATCAGACTGGATTGAACTTTTGGGCCAACTAATGGACCAAGTTCAAACGGCAACAGCTAGGGGGGAAGGTCGGACTGGGCGCTCTTTGGGGGTCGTTTCACCTCAAAGGCCAGGGAAACATTCCCTGTAGGGATTCAATTAAATTTCAGAGCTCACCCTTGACACATGCCTGACCCAAACCAATATTCCGTTTGGTTATTAGAGTCAAAATTTGGGCTGCCCGCCAAGTCCGGTGGCTGCTCACGCATTAAAAGCCTATAGGAGGTAAAAATGGCAAATAAGCCACATGTGCGCCCCTTGCACGATCGATTACTTGTAAGAAGAATGGCCGAAGATGAGAAAACCGCTGGTGGTCTCTTTATCCCTGACACCGCAAAAGAAAAGCCCTTCCGTGGAGAGGTTATAGCTGTCGGTAAAGGCAGAGTGACTGAAGACGGGAAAGTTCTCCCACTTGAAGTTCGCGAAGGCGACAAGGTGCTCTTTAGCAAATACTCGGGCACAGAACTTAAGTTTGATGGACAAGAATACCTAATGATTCGCGAAGACGACGTTCTCGGAATTGTACAATAAGGAGAAATAATCAATGAGCAAAGAATTACAATTTAATGAAAAAGCACGCCAATCAATTTTAAGAGGCGTCAACACGCTTGCAAATGCGGTGAAAGTAACACTTGGACCAAAAGGACGAAACGTTGTTATCGAAAAATCCTTTGGTGCCCCTTTAATCACAAAAGACGGTGTTACCGTTGCTAAAGAAATCGAACTTGAAGATAAGTTCGAAAACATGGGCGCTCAAATGGTAAAGGAAGTCGCTAGCAAAACAAATGACGATGCTGGTGATGGTACAACGACGGCAACGCTTCTTGCACAAGCTCTTTATAGAGAAGGTGTAAAAATCGTTTCTGCGGGCCACAACCCCATGGATATAAAGCGTGGTATGGATAAAGCCGTAGAAGGCATCATTGCTGAACTCAAAAAAATGGCAAAACCCATCAAAAATAAAACAGAGATTGCTCAAGTAGGAACAATTTCTGCTAACAACGATAAAGTGATCGGTGAACTCCTTGCGGAAGCAATGGAGAAAGTTGGCCGTGAAGGTGTTATCACTGTCGAAGAAAGTAAAACCGCTCAAACTGAACTTGATGTTGTTGAAGGTATGCAGTTTGACCGTGGATATCTTTCTCCTTATTTCGTAACAAACCCAGAGAGAATGGAAGCAGTTCTTGAAAACGCTCGTATCTTGATTTTTGACAAAAAGATCAGCGCGATGAAAGACCTTATTACCGTTCTTGAGTCTGTTGCTAAGCAAGGTCGACCACTATTGATTATTGCAGAAGATGTTGAGGGCGAAGCTCTCGCGACTTTGGTAGTGAATAAACTTCGTGGCGTTCTGCAAGTTGCTGCGGTTAAAGCTCCAGGATTTGGCGATAGAAGAAAGGCCATGCTTGAAGACATCGCTGTATTGACGGGTGGTCAGGTTGTTAGTGAAGAACTTGGCAACAAACTTGAAAACGCAACTGTGGAAGATCTTGGCGTTGCTAAGAGAATCGTTATCGATAAAGACAACACAACTATCATCGATGGATCTGGCAAAAAAGCTGACATCGAAGCGCGCGTGAAGCAAATCAAAGCTCAAATTGAAGAGACAACTTCAGATTACGACAAAGAGAAGTTGAAAGAAAGACTTGCTAAGCTTGCTGGCGGTGTTGCTGTTATTCACGTCGGAGCTCCTAGCGAAATCGAAATGAAAGAAAAGAAAGCTCGCGTTGAAGATGCATTGAACGCAACTCGCGCAGCTGTAGAAGAAGGCGTTGTTGCTGGTGGCGGTTCGGCTCTATTGAGAGCTTCTCAGGCTATCAACACAACTTCTTTTTCAGAAGAAGAACAGTTTGGTGTTCGTATCGTTAGGCGTGCCTGCGAAGAGCCAATCCGTCAGATTGCTGCCAATGCAGGTCTTGATGGTGCCATTGTTCTTGATCGAGTTCTTGCTAACAAGAGCGTTGGCTGGGGCTTCAATGCTCAAGACGAAAACTACGAAGATCTTATTAAAGCTGGCGTGATTGACCCAATGAAAGTTGTCCGCTGTGGCCTTCAGAATGCTGCTTCTGTAGCTTCTTTGATGCTCACAACTGAGACAACTATAGTTGAAGCACCTAAGAAAGATGAACCAGCTGGTGCTGGTGCTCCCGGGATGGGGGGAATGGGTGGAATGGGCGGCATGATGTAATCTGCGGCGGATAAGCGGCGCTCTACGGCGTTGCCTTCGGTCTTTTCCTCACTGCGGCGTGGTTAATCCACGCCTCATTCGGAAAAACCTTGGCGCCTTGTAGAGCTTGCTTCTCCTTGCAGATACGTTAATTGCGCACGCCTTCGCTTCTCGGTCCTTGCGGAACAGGTTAATCTTTGCAGGAATTCGGGTGGCGAGTGTTTTTCTCACTGCGGCGTGGTTACTTCCACGCCTCATTCGGAAAGACCTTGGCGCCTTGTAGAGCTTGCTTCTCCTTGTAGGCAACATGTTGTTGCCATTCATCTTAGTGTTATCAAAATAAAAAAGCGAAACTCACTATGGGTTTCGCTTTTTTCTTTTTTAAGGGGTTTTAGTGACTCACATTACTTAAATACCAAATACACATCGCTGCTGTGTTCGGCGCCGCCGCAATCTAAAGCGCTCCCTCGTAGAGTCACATCCGTCTCAACCGGAACTATCGGTGTAAACTCAACAGCCTCAACGGTCGCGGTCCCTCCGCTAGCTGTTGAGGTAAAGTTGTCGACGATATGATCCCAGTTGCCGGTAAGTGCATTTAACACAGAGATGCCAAGTGTATTGTTATCGATTCTATACTTTGCATCTGAAGTTCCGGCTGCCCAGTACTTTGTTTCGGTACCAGCGTAGAGTTCTACAAGTGCAAAGTTGTCCACTTTAATACTTTTTGTCCCACCTGTATCGGAAGCTAACACAACCTTTCGCTCTCCTACCTGACCTTGAAGTCTAAATATGAGTTCACGCTTTCCCATGATACGTGGCGGGGCCACCCTAGTAGCGTCTTGCCATCCACCTTCATGGTCTCTTGCCTTTACATCGTTTCTTCTTTCGCGAGTAGGGTTTGAGCTGGCACTTGCAATAGCGTCCGAAATTTTAAAATAGTAACAAACTCCTTCTTCAGATCTTGGAGGCACAACAAAGGGCTGACTTGTAATCTCTCGGTAGACATTGCAAACAGGATCTCGCACAACACACTGTGTACCGTTCCAGGCATAAGGGTCGCTGCATCTATTTTGACATTGATTTTGTGATTTATTCCAGACTTGATCAACATTACAGCGATCAACGCACTGACCACTAATGTTGTCGAAATTTTGATTGCTAGAGCAACTGACACAAGCTTGTTGGCTTTCACTCCAGTCACTTCCGCCGGCACAAACACACTGACCCGAAGTAAATATCTGTCCGTCAGCGCAGATATCGTCATTTGGCCGATCACCACCGTCGTCGCCGGGTTCGTCATCAGATGGTGGGCCATCAACAATAACTGGGTCGGGGTTGTTGCCCGGGAAATTGTCACCTATTAAGCCGTCGTCGTTATCGCCACTGTCTCCAACTATGGAGTCATTAGTTGGCGCGACAGAGGGAGCAGACAGGTCTTTCGCTTTAAAGCTCACGTCATTAGAACAGTTTTGAAAGAGTAGCGTGAGCAGCAGAGCCACGAACACAGGCAAAAGCTTGTAGATTCTTGCTCGAGTCATAAAGGGTCCCCCTAGTCCTTTATCGGGCTTTTAATCCACGACATGAAGGATTGTTCGTCAGAATTTTTGAAAATCAATTCTGACTGAAGAACTCTTGGCCAATTGGTGAGCCTGACCAAAATCTAGTCAGTTCAAAGCAGCTCAGTTACCTCTCTAAATGATCAACTTTTTTTCAGCTAGAACCACGCATTCTCATGCTGAGAAAAGCAACTATATCCTTGAATCAAAAGCTATATTTCGAGCATAGGTTTTCGCGTTTTACCAAGTCCGCGACCATCATCGCGAACATCTCTAGGCTTTCAAATTGCCCCAGTGGTTGGCTTGTATCACGATCGATTCATCATAAAGTCGCCGACATCCACGGTGCTCGATCCGTACACATTTCAGTGGTATGAATTCGTACTGGGGCCCAGCGCCCAAGGTCAGCTTCACACGGCGATAGGAATGTTTTATTTAGAGCTGGGATTGCTCTACGGTTATGACTGGATTCAGTACTCCGACGGTGTTACAGAAAGAAACAAATACCACTGGTCGACCCACGGATTGTTTGAATTTGGTTGGGGCTTTTTTGTCAGTCAAAGAATTCACATTCGTTTCTTCACTCGGCTCGTTTCACCGAGTGAGAACCAATGGGACGAAGTCAGCAAGGATATTCTAGGACCCAGCGGAAATGCAACGACATCGGCATTTCTCGCCGCTGGTCTTGCCGTTGGCTATTACTTTCCAGAGGGGCGCGAGAAGCTAGTATCTTCGCTGCGTGGAGAATAAACCTGTCTTTTTTTCAGGGGTATTGTGGTCCTCTTAGGAAAGGTAGAAAATTGAGCGTGTGAATAAAACCCCGAATCTTCTAACATATTTAATTATAGCAGTTGGGCTCAATTGGTCTGCCGCCGGCTTTGGCGATGATGAGCTACCGCCTCTTCCAGATCACGAGCGGATCAAGCACAGCTGGGATTTGTATCGAGTTGATTGGATTGAAAAGGTACAGAAGGATGTTAATATACAGAGAAGTATTAGAGAACCCCTTTCTCAGGCGATGGCAAATGTGAATTCGTCTCCTGGTCCAAATGTTGATCTCAACGAACAGCAGTGGAGTGAGGCTCATGCATTGGTTATGTATGATATTTGGTATTCTCGTGGATTACGCTCTAGGTATTCAGAGCGAGCAGTTTTTGCGGTCGTCTCACTTTTCTTCCTGGAAAACCTGAGTTTGGCAGAGAGCTTTTTGAGGGCCAACGATCGATATTCGGTATGGCTGCAAGAGGAGTTCTTTGATTCTTGGTGGCAAAATCCTGGGAATAGGCGGCGCACTGTAGCGTATGATTTGTTGTCGGGGTTAGTAAAAACACCTCCGTGGCAAACATTGCCGGCAAGTGCTCCGAGAGGTCTTTGGTATCAGGTCGGGTTGAAGCTGGGTAAAATAAGTCCGCAATCAGGGTCAAAGGGCGGTCTGTCTGTCGATGTGAAGTTCTTGTGTAATCTTTTTCGCCGCTAAAAAGTACCAGGAACAGGCTGGCGCCAATTAATCCATTACAACTGTAAAGTCTTTAGACAGTTCAAGCGCAAAATTTTCTCGATTTGATTCACTCTAGTATTGATAAAGTGCAGTTGAGCGCCAAGTCTCACTTTGAACTCTCTGGCACAAGCCTCGCATTAGATAAGGTCAAAGAGGAGAGTGTTATGAAAAAACTCTTAATAACTAGTTTAACTTTAGTGGGCCTAGCTCTCATATCGAGTGTCGGTAGCGCTGGCAGCAATACGGATTGCAACAAGCTTTCGAACTCCCGCATGCACAAGAATACCAATGCCACCAGCTCCGGCAGCGACACGGCTCCGATTGGCTCTAACTAAGGCGTGTGTTCATTTGGTCGAACTACTGCGAGCGCAAGAACTTCTATTTGAAAGGGGCCTTCGCCTTTGAGCGACAAAGGCCACTCATCGAGGGACAAAGGCTATTCATCTTCCCATCTTCGAGGTGGCTTGCGCCGCGAGGGTTCACTTTTCTTCGGTGAAACAATTCTTGAGTGATCCACTTTTTCAAACGGCGTTGGAAATTGGCTAGCCGCTTTTTCCATAGAGCTAGTGCTGCCTCTGAGTACTTCGCCAAAAATAAATATGCCGCCTTCAACAGATTTTCTTAGATGCGTCCCAAACGCTGACGTATGTATCCAGTCATAAACATGATCATCCATCGTGCCTTGGCCCATCGGTACCTGAAGAAAGGCTACTACGATAATTGTAAATACAACGCTCATTGCAAGGCTTATAAGTTGAGAAATCATGCTTCCCCCAAAGTTTGCGGCGCAAGTAAACACCCAGAGCGCTCACCGAAAGAATCTAGTGGGCTTACCCTTAGAGCGTACCAAAAATGCATGAGGCTTTCTTGGTGTGATGCTCGTTTTCGAGTCTATTTAGTCTCTTAGGCCCTGCCCTTTTTCTATTTTACTCAAGGCGGCCACAGTTGAAACTGTTTCTGTTAGTTGGCACTTTGTCCCCAACTTTAGGCGAGAGAAAGGGACGTTCAAAAGTACCTGAACTCACACTTTGATTCCAACGAGAGAAATAGCCGCTTTGAGGCTATCAAGAGAAAAAGGCTTGGTCAAAAAAACAGCTCCCAGTTCCTCGGCATCTTTGACGAAAGTGTGAGCCCCCTCAGTAGACATGGCGATGATTTTTGCATCCGAAACTTGCGCTCGGATTTCTTCGATGACTTTAAGTCCACTCTTCACTGGCATTACGATATCTAAAAACGTGAGGTCTGGTTTTAGAGAGAGGTATTTCTTGATCGCATCCTCGCCATCAATGGCCTCCGCTACCACGTCAAGACCAAAGTTGTGAAGGCTCTGCATTAAGAGCTCTCTTACGAAGGGTGTGTCATCGGCAATCAAAACTCTTGTAGGCATCATATGATTATATGCTTGCCCTGCCTTCGGTCGAAAGCTAATTTTTTTTGGTGATCACGCATCTTTGGATAAAATTAACCGAACTTATTGAGTTTATAGGCCAATGGATATTTCAGTTGCTCACTGGCTTGTCTGGCCCCGCGGCTTATGCAGGAATTCTTTTGGTCTTGCTTGCCTGCGGACTGGGAGTTCCCATTCCCGAAGACATCACTCTTTTAGCCGCTGGATTTCTTTCGGCCACAGGACAAATCTCATACTGGGGAGCCATGATCGTCGGCTTTGTTGGGGTTTTGGCGGGGGACACTTTTTTATTTTTTCTCGGAAGATTTAAAGGAAGAAAAGCTTTTTCTTGGCCAGTTTTTCGAAAGATATTTACCCCCGAAAGAGTTAGAAAGGCCGAAGAAAAGATTCAATCGAACGCAAAGCTTATTTGCTTTATGGCAAGGTTTGCACCTGGTCTTCGTGCTCCCGTATATCTCACCGCCGGCGTGATGAAGGTTTCGTTTCCGGTTTTCTTTCTTTCCGACGGATTTGCAGCGCTCATCAGTGTACCGGTTTGGGTGCACATTGGACGCTGGTTTGGTGACAACATTGAAAATGGTTTTGAGTTTGCAAAACGTATTCATCTCTATATTCTTATTGGCCTTGGCATAATCATCGCAGTTGTGCTTTTTAAGAAATTCGTCTTGAAACCAAGGAAGATTGCTTCAAGCTAGTGATGTGTTGGCTCTAAGAGGGGGATCTCTTTGAGAAGTTTTCGAAAATATTCGCCGATAGTCCGCGTTTTTCTCATGGCGCGTGTTGGTTCATTTGGGACTACGTTCGCGATTGGGTTAGCTCTTGTGTTTGCGGCCGTCGCCACAGCTTCTGCGCAGTCGAAGAGCGAAATAAATCAGAAGCAAGCGCCGCAAAGTCCGCTCAAGGAACTACCAGATAAAGTACCTGCAAAATATGTCAACCCTCTTGACGTTGCTATATCTTTTAAAACTGTCGCGATCCTACCATCACAAGACAATTTGAAATCCATATACTCCGAACCCCTTCATGAGGTCCTTAAGGGACTTGTCAAAAAAGATCATCGCTGGTCGGAAAAGCCTTTAGAGATCACTGGGGAAGTTCCCACCTGTCGACAGTTGGTAAACTCACCTCAAACCATTTTGAAATTGGCATCGTCCGCCCAGGTTGATGGAATTTTGTGCTTGCAGTTGATTCGCGAACCCGGCGGAATTCGTCAAGAGCTGCGCTTGTTCTTTGGCTTTGATGGCAAAGTCTTCGCCGAAGCCGTTTCTGAGCCCGGCCCCGAGCGACAGTTTGTCTTTTACGAAAACTTACTTGCCGAACAATACCGTTTGCTAAAGGACAGAGTCCCTTATTCGGGCTCGGTGCTGAGTCGCAGTGGCAATCGTTTTACAATAGATCTTGGCGCGCGCGACGGACTTAAACCTGGGTTTCAGCTTTCGATCATCCAAATTGTTGATCTGGAGCGACATCCAAAGTTTCAATTCGTAACTCAGGCCCACAAACAAATTGTTGGATTGGTTCGCGTCTCAAAAGTTGAAGAGAAGTTAGCATTTGCTGATCTCGTTCACGAAAACGATCGAGGTATCATTGAAAAGGGCGCAAAAATTGACCGCTTTAGTTTGGCAGAATTAGAAAGTGTGAGTCTGCCGGCACCTGTCGAGGGGGCTACAACTGAAGATGAAAATGCCAACAAAGAATGGCGACCGCTCGATCCGCCAACCTTTGGAAAGTTGGGCCTTGGGCTAGGCCTTGGTTCATTTACGCAGAACCTAGCCCTACAAACCAATGGAGCGATTTCAGGGAAAGAAAAGATATTTCCCTCATTGCTGCTCGCTGGCGAGGTATGGCTAACCCAGAACTGGTTTCTGGCAGGTAAGATTCGCCAAGGCGTTTTAACATTAGAGAACCCTATATCAGGTTCCACCCCAGCTGAATTAAATGGGGGCATATCACAGTACGAGCTATTAGGTATTTACAATTGGCTGATCGTCTCGGACTTCTGGGGGCCGAGAGTGCAATTGAGCGCGGGGTACGCGAAGCATGACCTCAAAGTCGATAGCTCAACTCCGGTTAGCCTTACCTCCGCAAGCTATTCTGGTTTTTTATTTGGTTTGAAAGGCATTTTTCCCGTGTTTGAAACATGGGAGATTGGTGCTGGGCTCCAGCTGTTTTTAATGAATCGTCTGTCTGAGAGTCCCGTTTCTAATGGTTCAACGTCTGAGAGCTCTATTAACCGCTTCCAGGCGTTTGCGGCGAAAAGTCTTAGCCCGAGATTGCGGGCCTTCGGAAACTTGGATTTTGAGTTCTACAACAGTTCTTATTCTGGCTCAGGGAGTAGAGCGAGCGACGCAGCAACTACCCAAACACAAAATATTTTTGTGCTTACCGGCGGTGTAGAGTGGCTCTTTTGAGCAGAAAAAATCTTGGTCAGACGCTTGACCTTAGGCCGTTCTAAAAGTAGAAATCTCTGTCGCTTTCAGCTTCCAGGGCGGGGTTAACGAAAACAGAGGTTTATTCATGAGCCGAACGTTAAGCCATGTATCAAGAAAAACATCTCGTTTGAAGCCACCTTATTCAGCTATCTTAGTCTTGCTCCTTTTGTTTTTCCTTCTAGCGAGCGAGAGCCTCTTAAAGCCACGAATCCGTGCGGCCACCTCCGTAACTCTCCTAGGGCCCTAGTCTCTTTAAGCGTACTGAACTACTGGGCGCCGGTTGAGGAATCGCTATCATCGGCGCTACGGAATTTGGAGTCTTGCCAAAGCCTGAGATCGTTCCTGCAGTTGCAAGAAGCGGCGCCAGTTGGGAACGCAGCCTCAGTTTTCGAATCACTAGAAAAAAGGGAAGCCAGCGATTGGCTATCGATAGCAACAGCATCAACTGGTTTAACTGTGTTGGCTTGGGCATTCGCAGCGAAAACCGTAGCTCCCGCAATTACGAACAAAAGAACCAATAAAAGGTTTCCCATAGGCTGGCGGATTGAATTTAACGACATCTTCATATATCTCTCCTGACTTTATCTCCGACTGCACCCACCAGGTGTATATTCCTTGGCTAGTGAGCTAGTGGCCTAATTCCTGATCTCATCAAAGCCCTAAGTTCATGCCAGATGGAGCAAAAACTTGAATCATGCTACTCAGTGCTGCAGTGATCTGAAGTGCAGCAGATTCTTGCTCCTTGGCCGGAGTTCTCTGAACCACGTTCCCATCCGAATCGTAGCTCAGATTAATTCTTCCAACTCCTGGGCGTTCTAGGTATTCGGGCCGACCAGTGATTTTGTTGTACTTAATGTGTACCTCGCGCTTAGCCTGATCAACCAGCCTTTCAATTTTGCCGCTTCTACCAAATGCAAGAGAAACTTCTTGGCCTTTTGAGTTTTTTGCATGAATTGGGTTTCCGAATCGATCGTATTTAAATGTTGTCCAGTCTTTGCCCTCAATAACGCGGGCTATTTTTCGGTGCTTCGGATCGTATTCAAATCGGATACTGTCTTTGCCTTCAATTTTTTCTTCAACAAGCCCCAGTTTGTCATATTTAAAAAGTGTAGGTTTTCCGTTTCTAACAATTTTTTGAGGCTTTCCAAAATTAGGATGATAATCAATCTCGGTATTCTCTTCGTTGATTTTCATCTTTAAATGCGCCAGATAAAAACCCAGACCGTCTGGCCGCTTCTCATACTTAAATTCATAGCGACTCTTGTTCGTCACTTTGCCCTGGCATTTCTTTTCTACGTTGGCCCAGTAGTGATTTTCTGGATCTTTCTTAGAAAACTCGTAATCGTAACTTTCAGCACAGCCATTGGCATCCACAAATCCGGTGACCCAATCGCGATTAGAATCGTATTTAATTTGCTTTTTAGAACCGTCCTTGAAAGTCATCTTGATCATATTGTGAAGTGAATCATATTCGAATTTGTAGGTCTCTTTGTCAGCAGCAACTATTTCTGTGAGATCAAATCCTTTGTAGGAAAAGTAAGCCGCCGTCTTTTCTGGCCCCGTGATCTTTTCGACCTTGTTATTAGCGGCGCTATAAGAGAAAGTGAGTTTTCGTCCGTTATTATCGACTACCGACACCAGCTTCGATCCTTTATACTCGTACTTTAAATGATTTCCGAGGCGGTCGGACACACCTATGACATTCCCTTCTAAGTCGAATTTTTGAAAGGTTCCATCTGAATAAGTGCGAATATAAGTTTTCCCTCGAAGCTCTAACCTATCTGCCACGCTACCCTCGGCTAAATAGATCGTCGAAGCGGGAGTTTGAAATTTGAGTTTATGCTTCTGTGCAAGGGTCTGCCGGAGCTCATCGTTGTCATCAAGGTCTTTGGTTAGCTGTTTGAGGTTTTTGTTACCGGACTTCTTTTCCGCAGCCAGGATTGCCGCCTTCAGTTTATCCGCATTTTTTTTTGAGAAATTGGCAGGCTTAAAAATGATTTCTAGACCGGCACCACACTCGGTGATTTTTTTAGCTCCTTCAGCGAGGTGCTCAAGCTTGGTTTCAAAATCGGTGCACCAACCAAAACCTATCAATCCATTGTGAAGCGATCGACTTTGGTAACTGGCCTTAAGGCGAAGATCGTAGCCAGATCCGGGGATCTCTAGAACGTTAAACGACTCACTAAAGTTGGCATTTCTCATATCTACAATTGCATAAGAAAATTGGCTGACAACAAGACAGCTGATAAGCGCCAAAGGCGCGCGAGTAAACGTGAAGACACTGAACATGTGTTGTCCCCCTAGATCTTTATTCTAACAATCTTTCGAATCATTAAGCCACCTGCGATCTGCAAGCTCAGCATGACGAAGATCAAAATAATGCCCAAAGTCGTGTTGAAGAGAGGCTGTATATAACCTGGATCTACTACCAAAAAGACTATCAGTAAAAAAAACGGGACTAAAGTAATGATAATCCCCTGCATAATGCCTTGTGCAGTCAGTGCTTCGATTTTCTTGTGGATTTTTTGCCTCTCCCGAATGGTTTCAGAAATAGTTTGAAAAGTTTCGGCCAGGTTGCCGCCGGTTTCTTTAAGTATGTTGATGGCCGTAACAAGCATTTGCAGATCAGGTACCTTCACTCGATCTGCCATTTGGTTGAGTGCTTCTTCCACGCTTAATCCTAAGCGAACTTGCGAAAGCACTAGAGAAAACTCCTGCGTAATTGGGCCCTTCATGTTCTCTGTAACTCGCTCCATAGTTTGCGGAACACTCAGGCCGCTACGAATGCCGTTGGCCATGATCGTCACGGCATCTACCATTTGATCTACAACGACGGAGCATCTTTTTGCATAGAGAAAATCGACCACAAAGCGAGGTAGAATCCAGCCACCTAACCCTATCGCCACACCTGCAATCACGCCGACCACAAAATTCGGCCAAGCAGCCAAGAATACGGCAAAGCCCAAACCGAAACTCAAAAGCGAAATAGTCACAGTGAGGCGGCTCTCGCTGATTTCAATGAACATTTGTGACAGCCGCTCTTGAAGGTGAGCTCTCTGCACGCTGACTTTCTCTCGCACGAATTCGTAGAAAGGCTGCCCCCAAAGGAAGCCAATTAAAAAGATGCTAAAACCGACTGTCAGTGTGAGTACAATTGGCTGATAAAAAAGGTCTAACATTTGTTATGCTCCTTTCTTCGCCGGGCTGCTGGCGCCTTGTGAGGTGAATAGCGATCTTGGGACTCTAATTCCTTTTCTTTCAAACTCTTCAATGAACGAGGGGATAAGCCCCATCGCCTGAAACTGCCCCACGATTTTTCTGTTTTTATCGAAGCCCGTTTCTTTAAAGCGAAAGATTTCTTGAAGTGTCACGCTTTCACCCTGCATGCCAATGACTTCGGTGATGCTGATAATTTTTCGCGAACCGTCTGAAAGGCGAGAGATTTGGACAATCAAATCAACCGCTCCAGCAATCTGCTCCCGGATGGCTTTTGCAGGAAGGTCCATGCCCGCCATCAAACACAAAGTCTCAAGGCGCCCGATGGCTTCTCGCGGGCTATTGGCATGTACAGTCGTCATTGATCCGTCATGGCCCGTGTTCATTGCCGAGAGCATATCGAGAGCTTCGCCTCCTCGGCATTCTCCGACAACGATGCGATCGGGCCGCATCCTCAAGCTATTTCTAACGAGATCACGAATCGTAATAGAACCTGTGCCTTCCATATTCGCTGGTCTGGTTTCAAGACGCACCACATGTTCTTGCGACAGTTGCAGCTCTGCTGCGTCTTCGACCGTAATGATTCGCTCCGTGACGGGGATGAAACTAGAAAGCACATTGAGCAGTGTTGTTTTACCAGAGCCAGTTCCGCCGGATACGATCAAGTTAAGACCGTTTTCAACACACACTCTTAGAAAGTCTATCATTGACTCCGTCATAGAATTCCAAGCGACGTAATCTTTGGGGGTGATTTTCTTTTTGGCAAACTTTCGAATTGTTATGGAAGGGCCATCGATGGCGATGGGCTCAATGACTGCATTGACTCGGCTTCCGTCTTTGAGACGAGCGTCAACATAAGGGTTCTTTTCATCAATTCGGCGCCCTAGCGGAGTCACAATGCGCTCGATAACATTTCGCAGCTGCAGATTCGAGGTAAAAGTTACTGTAGTTAGAGTGATGCGTCCGCTTTTCTCAACAAAAATACGGCTAGGACCGTTGACCATAATCTCTGTGACTTGATCATCGGCGAGCAGGTCTTCAAGTGGTCCTAGTCCAAGCGCCTCATCGAGAACTTCTTTAATAATTTGAGATCGCTCTTCACGGCCAAGAGAGGGCGCCTCCTTGTCGAGAATTTGTGAAATGGTAGCTTGTGTTTTTTGCGCAAGGGCTCGTTCTTTTGCCGGATCGCCCTTCGTGTCGGTGACGCCCTTTTTTAGATCCATGGCTGTGATTAAACCGTTGTGTACCCGCATTTTTAAGAGCGTCTTCGGTGAGAGGGAATCTGCTTTGCTCGGCCCTTGCAGATTGGATTGGCCGCCTTTTATTTCAACCCGGCTAGCCGTGGCCGTTTTAATTTGTACGTTGGAGTTTTTTGCGATTTGGCTGAGTTTAGTCAGTACGTTGCTCGTTACAAGCTTTCTAGAAATATCCGTATAGGCCATCGCCAAGGGAGACTTCGGACTTAGAAGTACTGCAGGCTGACCTCTCTGTAACGCGGCGTTTGAGGTCACTTCATCAAAGGGAAGCACTCCAAGAATTGATCGTCCCAGGTTTTGCTGTATGGATTGTGGGCTTGGCTGACCCCGTTGATACTGATTGAGGGCCACCATAAAGATTTCAGAAGGTAAACCTGTAGAAAGCATCTCAGAGAGAAAGCGCTGAACCTGATTGATTGATATAATATCAGAGCCCGAAACGATGATAGCCAAAGTCACTTCTTTAAGTATCGCCGCCTGAAGATCTCCCATATGGCTACCAAGGTCACAAACGATGATCTGAAACGCTGAGCGAAGGTTATTGATAGCTTTAATGCCCAGGTCGGATGAAAGATCTAAGCTTTCGTGCGGTCCTCGAACTGCGCCGACATAGCAAATACCAGAGGGATGGCGTGCAACCAGTGAGGGCAGTGTTTGGGCGTTCACGCTACCTTGAAACTCACTGAGTTCTTTGAGGGTTTTTACAGGCTTGAGCCCGGTAATGATATTCTGATCGCCGGCGCTTCTAGCATCGACATCGAGAAGTAAAACTGATTTTTGGGTGTCAGCACGCAAGGCAATCGCAAAGTTAGCGGCAAACACACTCTTACCTGCGCCGCCTTTGGCACCGAGTACGCCAATGAGTAGAGAGCTTGGGTTCATCCGTTAAACCATCCTTCACTCTACTTATCGGTCACTTGCCCTAAAACGAGACACGACAAACGTCCAAAGGGTGCCAGGTCCTATTCGTGGTCACAGCACGTCATTTTGTCCGATGATAGGTCACTCTTCCTCCCGAGAAGTCCGCACAATGTACTATAACGGTAGTCTTCGACCTTGCTGACGATTCCTGCGACGACAGGGTTTTGGTAATTGTATTTATAGGCGTTCAAATAGTTACTCCGACTTTGCAAAATTGTTTTGTAATGTCGACGTGCGAACGTTTCGTTGATGCGATTGCCCGCTTTAGCCAACCGGACACTGACGTTTTTTATAAAGTAATGCATACATTGGCTGATATTCGATTCGGGTGTCGAAGCGATAAGATGAAAGTGATTGCTCATGAGAACAAACATGTAAATCTGGAGGTCAAAATTAAACCTGAGTAGAGAATGGGGTGTGTTCGAGAATAACTCGATGCGTCCGCAAATAGGACCTGGCACCTAATACCTTAACCGAAATTTCTTTTTGATTTCATCCGAGCCAGAGCTTGCTGAGCTCTTTATAATGGGAGTCACAAACACCACAAACTGGCTTTGATCTTTTCGAAAACTTTTTGAAGTGTAAAGCGATATAATGGGGTTGGCGCTCACGTTTTGTGGAAGCTTGTTGTAGTCGGTTCCACTGCTATTTTGTACAAGGCCGCCAATTGCTGCACTCATACCGCTTCTTACCGTTACTGAGGTCTGAATATTGTTCCTTGATAGCAAAGGCCCTTGATCGGTGATTCCCATTAGGCCAGAAAGCTCAAATGAGATCTGTAGAGAAACACTGTCGGAATTTTCACTCACGAGATTCGGGGTTATATCAGACTTGATGCCCACTTCTTGAAAACTGGTGCTGGGGCTGCCAATTTGATTGATTGTCTGAAACGGTACCGCTGTCACCGAATTGATAAGTCCCTTGGTTCCGTTTTCAACTATGATAGACGTACTTTGAAGCACACGCGCATGGCCGTGCTGTTTTGCCCAGTTGAGTTTTGGTAGCAGATTAGAAATGGTTCCGGTAATGGTAGAAAGAATATTGTCGTTCTTATTTGAAAACTGCACTTCAGAGTTGTCTGTCACGTCAGGAGTCCATTGAAATCGAAAACCTCGCGTGTAGTCTTTCTTGAGCTCTACATAATGGACAACCAACTGAATGATTTTTTTAGGGCCAGCAGCTGGGGCTGAGCGCACGGAGATCAAGTTGACGACGGGAGCTCTTGCGATATTTCGAACGCCAGGAGCCGACGTCGTGACCGGATCAGGGACATAAGTTTTTGCGATAATTTCAGCTCGCTTCTTCTCGTCTTCGCTATTAGAGACGCCCTCTAAGATGAATGTGTCATTGACGCTTCTGACGTGAATTTCAGGGTTATTAATATCTCGCTCTATAAACTCAGCAATTTTCTTTCTGGCATGCGGAGACATCCGCACAATGTTAGATGCCATATCAGCGTATTGGCTCACAACAGAATGAATGCGGTTGAGATCTCGCGGAAGCAACACCTCGCCATCAACAATTACTTTGTTATTGATGATCTTAACCGTGATCCCCTCGATTTCTCTGAGCAAAGTAGAGACTTCGCGAGCGACACGGTTGAGATTACTTTTTCTCACGGTGATCACGTATTCTTTAATTTTTTCACCGCGCAAGTTCTTGATTGTCAGGGTTCCGGATCCGATGTTCTTAGGGACAAATTTGAGTTGATGGTTGTCAGAGGAGTACGAAACGTTTGTGACCTTTTTAAATTCTCCTTCAAACTTCGGCTTAGTAGGTAAGTCAGGAACATTGATGACCTCTTCAAAGCCCTGAGTCAGGTAAACAACTTCTGGCTCAGTGCCCGATTCACCGTCAGAGGCATAGGCCCCGGGAGTAAGAAGGCCCAAAAGCAAGAGAGAAAAAAAGAACGCTAGGCATACGCGTAAGATTTTTGCCAACATTATCTCACCTCCACGAATGATCCATCACGCTTGGGAGCGCGACGAGTTGGTTGCCTTTGCGGTACTCGTGGTGTCGTAACAGGAGGCGGAATATCTACAGAAGCTGGTCTTCGACTGAACTCTGGGGAATCAGCAATATTTAGAAGAGATTGGGTACTAGATCTATCAATCGTATTGCGAGAGCGATCTTGAGGATTTCGTAAGGTGAGGTAAATGCTTCCCGGACTCTTTGCCAGAATAAAGATGATATCCTGGGACTCTTGAGGTGTGGCTTCGATTGTAACGGTCGAAAATGTCAAATCGCCAATAAGGTTTTTGATTTGAAGTGCATTGGAGTTTTTAGAAACTTCCAGAACACCCGGAATATTGTTTGTGACATTGGAGCCAACAGCAAGTACAGGGACATCTTGTAAAAGTGTTTTCACTTCAACACGCGAAGTGGGACCGGAACCTACTTCGAGCGCGGTGATAATGTCGATGCGATCTCCGGGGCGAATCAGCTTTGAAACTCCACGAACGTCGTCGACAGGTATTGTGACAGCTCTTTTATTCGGTGAGACTTGGTAGGCAAGCCCAGAGTTGGGGCCTGGTTTAAGAAGTTTATTTGCAAGAAGTTGCTCGCCCTTTTTCATAGGGCTCCCCGCAATTTTGCCAACAGCTAGGTCGGGGGCGTCGATGGCACCGGGCTGAATATAATCTTTTGGCATTTCAATTGTCTGAAGCATTGTATCGTCGATCATGCTGAGTTCGACAATGTCTTTGGCGGCGACGACAACGCGTTTAGTGGCTCCAAACTGCTTATCGTATTCGGCCTTTTTCTCTTGGGTGTAGCTATAAAGTAAGAACATTGAAAATACGGCAAGTCCGAGAGAAATCCATAATGTTTTGCTCTGTTGAAGATTCACGGTGCTCCTCCTTGATCTCCGCAGCGTGCATCTAAGCAGATGCCGTACACAGCTTTAATCCACACCGGATCTACCTCAGCTTGCTCACGGGCCGGATTGGCTGGGCCCGAGAGCTTTTCAGCATGATATGAGCCCGACGGGTTTATCTGCTGCGCTCGTGATGGAATCGACAGGGCTCTGCGGGTAGCTCGCCAGGTGGGGTTGCCTCCGGAATCTTCGCCTTCGAAGTTCACTCCGTGGGCTCTAAAACCATACTCTTTGTAAGAGCCTAGTAGTCCACCAGGAGTATCGCGAAAGTAAGTGAGATCACTTCGGTTTCTAAAAACCTCAAAGGTATAAGCTCTTGCCGCGATAGAATAATGTATCGATGTGTGCACGATTCCAAACCCACCGATCGCGAAGCTCAGTAGAGTGACAAACACACTCATAAGAACTACCGACTCAATTGTCGATAGACCATCCTTGCGCGCTAAAATGTTTTGGCCATTAACAGCCATTGTCTGCGATGGGCGCATATTTTGTAGCGTCCTCTCCTTTAAAAAACTCCGAATACCCGGCGCCTCGCTCTACGCGAAGCTGCTGGATTCTTTGCCATCTTTCATTCACGAATTCCTTGCATTCGAACTCGCTAGGTTCTCTGCCCAGATAAGAATTGATCGTTGCTTGAAAGCCCTTACCATCTTCACTTGCGGTGGAGCCAAAGAATGGAATGCGCAGCTCAAGGGCTTTAGCCGTAAATGGGATTTGAACCCCGACGAATTCATTGCGTACACCTTCGTACTCTGTTGTGAAATTATCGATTCTAATGATTGATTCTTCGGAAGAGGGTTCGTGGTTCAGCGTAATCCATCTAGGCTGGACGAGATTTTTGATCCCCGGAGCACCTAACAGACTGTCAAACTTCGCTTGGGCTCTCGATTTCTGCGCATCCTCAGTGACGTTAGCTGCAAAATAAGCCCTTGAAGAAGAGTAGGCGACATATTGCACAACCTCTGCAATGGAAAGCGTGTAAGATACGGCTAAAAGAATTGTTGTAAGGCCTAGTACGAGAACGAGAGCAAAAAGAAAGTCGAGAGTGAGCAGGCCTTCATTAGACAGCAAAGCGTCGACTCGCGACCTCTTGCTTTGCAGTCGACGCGCGACGGGCTTGGTCTGAAGAGTGGTAGCGACAGTATTTGTGTCAAGAAACCTGCTCATCTTGGCCCCGTGTTATCTTCGACAGGGTACAGAGAAATATGCCGAGTCAAATGAGCCGGGTGTAGTTTGATTGCTCGATCCTTTTTTTGCCAAGTGCCCGTCTCGATCATCGACACGAGTCTTGTCCAAGGATTGGCAATAAGATTTGAGAGCAACTCTCTTTGCCGGAATTCCTTAGAGATAAAGAGTGTTAGCCCAAAGAGAAGGGTTGCGATGAGTACAAACTCAACGGCAATCTGTCCTTTTTGATGAAAGGAACTTTTAGAGTTTCTCTGTGAACTGTTCGAATCTCTTTTCATTGATTCTCCGGGTTCCCCTCAGGCACCTGCCATGTAATCGGATCTCGAATGCTTCCATTTCGAGACTTCTCAGCAAAGCCGCTGCCTACTTCGATATGGCGCTCGAGTCGCGCCCCCAGTCTGGGAGAGGCGTCTCTGAGCGTTGCTTTAAGGCTAGAGTTCTCACCCAGAAAAGCTCCAACCATTAAAAACGTGAATAAAGAAAGCAGAATGACAAGTTCAGTAGTCATCGGCGTTCACCTCGGCCATTACTTTTGAGCGGCTTCAGATGGACTCAAGTTTAATCTCCGTTAAACTCGTTGATCTGGCTGCCCACTTGATCGACTTTGCCCGAAACCACACTCTTAATTTTGTCTTTGAAGGCGTAAAGAACGGCTACGATCACAACAAGAAGCAGAATGTACTCAGTTGCTCCTTGGCCCCTTTGATTGCGCGGTTTTCTGCGAAAAAATCTCGCAAGTCTCGATTTCATACACATCCTCCCTGGTTCTCCACTTATTTATCGGTCGACTGTCTCGAAATCATAAGGGGTCCCAAAACAAGACCCCACCCGTCTAATGGCGAGACATGGCCCGAGACATCACCGCGGCTGCCCGAGTCGTCTCACTTTGAGACAATGCTGCGACAAGTCATTGGCTGTAGTGGGGTTTCGCTTGATATCGACCATAGTCTAGGCTGAAATCTCTACATGGTTCCAAAGCGGAACCATATTACCAGGGGGGGGGCATATGAAGAAGGAATTTCGGACAAAACCGAAAGTGGGGCTTTGCTCTACTATATGTGCAGCATTGATTATCTTTTTAGAGTGCAGCTCGACCTACTCGGCCGCTCGCTCCATGGAATTCCCTGGTGATTTTTCCTATAAGCAATTTGTCATTTACGGCGATGACAACAGAAAAGATTACTATGAAGTCACTAGTGAGAACTGGCGGGCACGCATGGATTCCTCTGCCATGCTCGTTCCTGCGGGGGCGCTTAAACGAAAGTCTAACGGACAGCTCGAGCTTGTTGCGCAAAAATTTCGGGATCAAAAAATGCACACGCAAATTGGAGCAGTACCTTTTTGTCAAACTGAGCGTTTTCTGGATCAAAAAACGCCGGGTTTTTGTTCAGGTGCTCTGGTTGGTCCCCAAACTATCATCACAGCAGGCCACTGCGTGGACAGTTTTGGTCCGATACAAGGCGGGGCTGCGGCAGATGCTTTTGTTGTCTTCGGTCAGAATATCAAAGTGCAGGGCTCGTCGGACCCTGGTCTTGTGAACATGGACCAAGTATATGGGGTTAAAAAAGTCATAGCTTCAAACGATGGATACGGTGAGAGTGACTACGCGATCTTACTTTTGGACAGACCGGTAACAGTAGCCAAGCCAGTACCCGTTGAGCAGAGCACTGCCATCAGTAAGCTAGATGAACTCACGTTGATCGGAAGTCCCTGGGGTCTGCCAGTTAAGCTAGCCGAAGGTGCGAAGATAAGAGAAATCACTCAGAGCACTATAGAGGCGTCTACAGATTCTTATGCGGCAAACTCAGGATCGGCTGTTTATAACTCAAGAACTGGCCGCGTTGAGGGAATTCTGGTACAAGGCGAGGATGACTTTGAGCTTGATTTTGCTACGGGGGCTCCCTGTATGAAAAGCAAGCGCTGCCAAGAAACAGAATGTCGTGGCGAGACGATTACGAAAATCTCTGTTGTGCTTCCCTATCTTAAAGGACTAATTTAGCCGGCATGTGGTCCGGAATTATTATTGATACCCCTGGGGGAGCGAGAGCTTACAAAAAGATTAATGATCGCCTTAAGTCTTCTAGCGATATGAGACTTGTGGAGTGCGTTGAGCTCTACCCCGATCGCGCACTTACAATTTTTGAGATAAAGCCAGATAAGGCACTGGACGTGGAAAGGCTTTCAGCCTCTCTAGGATTTCAGATTCTTGACAGCGACTTTGCCACTTATGACGAGCAGATTTCAAATTCGCGCTTTCAAGAAATGGATATCGGAGTTGTTTGCAGTGGCCCTATTAAAGAGAGGTTTTTGGATGCTCTCCACGGTTTAGGGACACAGCCACTAGCTAACGGAATCGTCTTTATCGAAAGTGGAAATCTTATGTCGCTCGTCGGTTTGTTTCAGACCCTCCCGGACAATGCAAAGATTGTTGAGTTCAGAACTGGGAGAAGCTTTCAAAATCGACCACTTCTTGTTTTAGATTTTCCGATTGATACACAAACTTCTAGGTGGTTGAAGCAAGTGGGTGAGAGCGCCGAATTTGACACCGTCGTGCTGGATTCGATGCACGAAGATCTTAAGAATTATTTTTAGGCAAACTTAGCGCGCTACATTTGTTGGCAGTTGAATCAAATTTTTCGCCCAGTTCCTCTTTGCCCGCTGTTCTCGATTCGCTGGCTAGTTTTCTAAGTTCGTAAACGAGTTGCCTATTGTTTTTGCAGGCGGCGAAGTAGGCATCAGAGGCTTTTTCGAATTGTCTCGATTTGTAGAGCGAGCGCGCGAGCCCTTCTTTGGATCTTTGTGAGCTCGGATCAGCTCGAAGTGCACGCTCAAAGGCTAGAGCTGCTTTTTCGTAAGCTAAGTTTTCTTGTTGATGTGATCCCCATTCGTATTGAGCAGACTCGGATGCCGGAAACCGACTTGCCGCAGACTTAAGAACTTTCTCCCCACGACCAGACTCCGAAATCTTCATCAATGTCATTCCAAGATAAACATGATTCTCTGCAATTTTAGCATTAACTGTAACCGCGTCTTCGCAGGCCGCTCTCGCCTCCGGAAACAATCCGTTCTCATAAAGTCGTCTGCAGAGCTGGCTCAACGCGTATCCGTCCTTTGGAAAGTACTTGAGCATATCGTTAAGGAGCACGCGAGTTTCGTAAAAATTTTGCTGGCTTTCATAAACCTCAAGCAGACCTATGTAAGCCTTGCGGTACTTTGGAGATGTCTTTATAGCGTGTCGATAATGCTTGATCGATTCGTCGACTTTCGACGAAAGAAAATAGGCGCGAGCTAGCAAAGTTTGTGTCTGGAATCGAGAGGGATGCTTGCGAAGTGCTAGCTCGAGAGCTCGAATTTGCTCAAGGTGGTCTTTTTTTGCTTCAAATGCCTCAGCGAGTAACACGAGGGCATCGAAAGAGAAGTTTGCCCCAAAGTGGTTTTTAATCTGACTGATGGCTTTGTTCGGATCTTTCGTTTTTAGGTAAATACGAGCAAGCTCCAGATTCAATTTGTCGCTTTTTGGATTTTTCTCAAGAGCAGCCTTCAGCTTAATAAGAGCACTTTCGTCGCTAGACGCTGGAAGCCTGGTGGCCCGCTCTTTTTCAACCGATTCCTGAGGCTTTTGTCTGGCGTTTCCAATGTGAGCTATCAGAAAGACGAGGCAGAAGGTAGTGCACAGTTGTCTAGTAGAAAGCTGTTTTACAAACAGCTTTCCAGCAATTTGCTGAACAGCAACCCGCAGCCACTCCGACCCCTGCCGAACCAGAAGAGTTGTTACTTTTAGGCGCATTGATCTCATACTTATCTCTTTTCGGTACATCTCCGATACAGATTAAGTGTATGGCGCTAAAAGTAACAATTTTACCAACTTCTCTAATTAGCGGACGTCCTACCATCTTGCCGGGGCGCCTCTGCAATGATTCTGCAGTGTCTTACCTGCAGCCTGAGTATAGGGTAAGGCGAACAGGTGTTAATCAGCGCGGCCAAGGTCTCCTTGAGTATATTCTTATTCTCGTCGTAGTAGTGGGACTGGGTACCGGTGTACTGACCCTATTCGGTCAGTCTTTTCAAAGATTCGCACAGGGGTATTTTGGGGAGTACTTAACTTGTTTACTTGAGGCTGGGGAGCTTCCGAGCCTGGGCCTACAGGGCCTTCAGGTGAGTGTGTGCGACGCTGACTTTGAGCCATTTAGTTTGGGGAGAGGTCGGCCAGCAGTGCCTTCACGAAACCCGAGCTCCTTATCGAACTCTAGCAATTCGGGAGGGTCCTCGAAGTCACCCTCTCCCAGTAGTGACGGCCAAAATGAAAGTGACGGCCAAAATGAAAGTGACGGCACTGGAAGATTGTCTCAAAGGGGTGGTCACCCGAATTCTGAATCTGCCGGAGGTAGAGGTTCAAGAGCTGCTGATGGAGCAGGCAGTGGTTCAAGCCCCCGGGTAATTCGCCTCTCTCAGGAGGATTCTTCTGACATCAGTGATCCAAAAAGCTTAAGAGTGGTAAAACTTTCTGAAAACTTTTCGGGGCAGAGTTCAGAAACGGATCGCCCACGGCTAGTTGGGTTTTCAGGCAGCGTCGATGGCGGTGAAGATTCCCAGTCAGGGGAAGCCGCATCTTTGGTGTCTCCATCGGGAACCAGAGGTAGTCGTAAAAAGAATTCAATTGTTCCAATTACAATAAGAGAGCAGACGCCTAGCGATGTCGATGTCGACCTCTCAATTTCAAACGTTCTTCGTTGGATTCTGATTATATGCATCCTACTTGTATTACTGATTTTCCTTGGAGGGCAGGCGCTGCAGGCGAAAAAGAGCTTGGAAGGGTCAGGTTAAGCCACACCACGTATCTTTTTACTTCTGCCATGAGTAAAGAACTGGGTTAAGTCAATGTGGCTCATAGACTAAGCCTGCTAGTACGAAGAGAGCGCTGAATCTAAAAGCGAACCTACAAAAAAAATACAATTAGAAACTATTCATAGTGTTCGCTTTTTAAGTTGAAACTTCGCTTTATCTAAGTGATAAGCGCATTAACTATGAGTCAGGTGATCGAACTAGGCAAACGACGAGTATTCTCCCACCAGCAGGCTGAAGAGCTTTTGCCCATAATTTTGCGTGTGACAAAAAAGTTTAGCGACATCGTTGAGGCTCACATGAATCAGCTAAATGCCAACAAAGATCTTTCGGTCGAAGCTGTTCAGTTTATTGATGACGAGATCAATAGACACATACATCTTTGGCAAAATCAGTTGGAGCGCCTCGGTGTCATGCCAAAAGGTCTTTGGATAGCGGATTTCGATTCTGGAGATGGCTTTTTTTGTTGGAAGTATCCAGAGAAAGAAATTTCTTACTGGCACAGGCATTGCGACGGCTTTAGTGGCCGAGTTCGGCTTTCATCAGTGACACGGTTAAATACCGATGGTACTCTTTACGCATTAAATTCTCGTGATGAATCTTTGAATTCTTAATGTTAGGCTCTAGTTATGCGAGTCGCCTTGGCTCAAATCAATCCCGTCCCAGGGGATTTTCGACGAAATTATTCACTCGTTCTTAATGAAGTCTCGCGAGTCAGTGAGAAAAGTGCCGACCTTGTTGTTTTTCCAGAGTTAACTCTCTTCGGATATTGGCCCCGAGACCTCTTGGAGCGGGAGTTTCTTGTTAAAGAGCAAGACAAAGCTCTTAAACTTCTCTTAAAAAAACTTCCGACGAATTTGACGGTATTGCTGGGTGCGGTGACTCGAAATCCAGGCAAAGGCAAACCTTATAGAAACTCAGCTCTTTTGATTCAAAAAGGTCGCATTGTTTCAGTTTTTCACAAAGAATTGCTCCCTACTTACGATATTTTTGATGAAGCTCGTTTCTTCCATCCTGGCCGCTTAGAAGATAATATTTTTCGCTTCAAGGGCTACAAGGTTCTCGTAACCATTTGCGAAGATATCTGGGCTTGGAATCCCAAATGGGCATCGGTTGGCGACTACGACAATCCGATTACTCGTTTGGCAAAAAAGGCTAAAAGCGGGCGGCGATCAAAAGGGTCAGCGGCGGCAGTTTGCGACTTAGTTGTTAATTTGAGTGCCTCACCCTATGAAAAAGGTAAGGCGGCAAGTCGCGCCAAAGTAGTTTCAAAGACTTCAAAAACTTTGGGTGCACCTATGATATATGTGAATCAGGTGGGGGCTCAAGACGAGGTCCTTTTTGATGGAAGATCAATTTTAAGTAACAGCTCTGGTAAAATTGCTTTCACAGCGACAGCTTTTAGTTCTGCTACTTGTGTCTTTGATTTTGATAAATCTAGAAAGAATTGCTGGGAGCTTGTCGACGAAACGACAATCAAAGGTTTGTCACAGCAGGCGTCGAAAGCTACTTCCTCGACAATAGGTAGGGGTGGAGTCACTTCAGCTGCCGCGATGTCAGGGAGTTATGTGAGAGACCATATAGACGCAATAACTATGGGGATTGAAGATTTCTGTGAAAAAAACAGCTTAGCTCGTGCTCATTTGGGGTTAAGTGGTGGAGTAGATTCCGCTTTAGTCTGCGTGTTGGCCGTCCGTGCGCTTGGTAAAGAGAATGTGACTGCTATTTATATGCCGGGACCCTATTCAAGTGAGCTAAGTCAGCGTTTAGCGAGTGAGCTCGCGACGTCATTGGGGATTGAGTACCATGAACTTTCTATTCAGTCGGTATACAAAACAATGATTGGCGCGTTTGATAGCAAATTTACTCACAACAAGTTTGACTTGGTGAATGAAAATATCCAGGCAAGATTGCGAGCCGTGTATCTTATGGCCTATTCCAATCTGCGTGGATCACTCCTTCTTAATACGAGTAACAAAACCGAGACGGCGGTTGGGTATACTACCTTGTATGGGGATATGTGCGGAGGACTGGCTCCGATTGCTGACCTTCTTAAACGTGAAGTTTACGAACTTTGTAGAGAGCTCAACACGATGGGGTATTCCATTGCTGAAGAAATCTTTAGTCGCGCACCCTCAGCCGAACTTCGAGAGGGGCAAGAAGATGAAAAGAGTTTGCCTCCGTACAAATTGCTAGACGAATCTGTCGAAAAAATAATTACCCGAGCCGAAGCTCCGTCTTCGGAGGTTGATGAATTTGTTTGGAATGCGATGTCTAAGAGTGAGTTTAAAAGGTGGCAGGCTCCGCCCATCTTGAGAGTTTCTAATCATGCCTTCGGTAGAGGTCGTAGATATCCTATTCGTGTGCCACCTGCCCACTTTTAATCTAGGCCTAAGTCGCGAAAACGATTGTCAATCGGCAGATCAAAGATTTGCAGTTAGGATTATTGCTGGGGACTTCCGGTGCTAGAGAAAGGGTTTGGGGATATGAAATCGAAGATTACTGCGGTTGCTTTAACAATGTTCACACTACTCTTTCTTGCAGGTTGTTCGTCATCCGGTGATAAACCCTCTTGCGCGAGCGAGTGTGAGAGGCAGTATTCCCATCCCGATAAAATTACGCAGTGTCGTCACATGTGCCGCAAATACGAATAAACTTTCCGTTGCGAAAAGATCTGAGCGATAGATATTGAGAGCCGCTCTATTCGGTGAGTGGTGCGGGCTGAGAAAAATTTGCGGTACAAACAGTGTGCAGTAGATGCGACCCGAGAAGCTCGGGCCGAATTGGTTTCTGTGACTTTTTTTACGAATTGGCTATCGGCAGTAATGCGAGGCCGTTTGCCATCTCGCAGAGGTGTCGATTCGGCAGTCACTCACTGGCTCCAAGCGAAAGGGGCGGCGAGGATTCCCGGTGGGGATTCGCACTGCGGACGGCACGGCAACTGAAAGATAGTTGAAGCCGTTTATGACTATTCGAACGGGCACCCTATTGCCTCGACAATAGACCGCGCCAACATCAAACTGTCGGTTTCCTAGAGACGTTCCTACTGAAACATCGAAATCATACCTGCCATAAAGAGTGTAGTAGTTCTCTCCGTTGAATTGTGAATCGTAGCTGCAGTTACCGTAGCTAGGCATAGGTGGTGGCATCGGTTGTGGTATGGGTCGCACTGGTGGGTACGGCCTCGGGCGTGGTCGCCTTTGGGCCTCGACAGTACTAAACGCAGAAGCGCAGACAGCAAAGCAAATCAGATGTGTGATAAATTTCTTCATTGGTTCCCCCTTATTCAGATGTTGTGGTCGGCCCTGTTGGCTAACACCGCTCTTTCGGTACCACCCGACGCGAGATACTTTCAAGAGATGAGACGGTTTGGTAAAAATTTCCTGTAGACGAAGAGCTACAAAAAACCTCGCATACGCTGAAAATAGGCTTAATTCCACTCTGAGCTAAGCGTCTCAGATTTGTACGAGCTATCCGGCCAAGCACATCGTTTCAAAGCTAAATGAAAGCAAGCTGTTTGGGCTGACGCTCAATCTTCGGAAATCGCAAAAGCTGATTGTTTGAAAGTGCGACGAGATTCTCGATGACGGGTAACCCGTCAGCACTGCCAGTTTTCTTAAGAATTTCTTGAAACAAATGCCCACAATTGATGGCGTCGGCCTCGGCCCGATGAAATACGCTAGTGGGAATTTTTAAATGCTGAACAACGGTTCCAAGCTTATAGTTAAGTAGTCCGGGGAATACCTTTCGAGACATAGCACAAGTATCCAAGACAAGGGAATCCGGAGCAGTTACTTCGTATTTTTTAAAGTCTGCGAGCAAAAACTGGAAATCAAAGGGAGCGTTGTGTGCCACCATGACTGCGTTCTCGACAAAATTAGTCAGTGGCTCAAGCAAGTCTTCAATAACAGGCGCATCCTTGACCATTTCGTCTGTGATTCCAGAAACTCTTATTGCACCCTCGGGAATAGACCTTCTGGGGTTAACCAATGTGCAATATTTCTCTATGGGTTTGCCGCCCTGAAAGCGAACCAGACCCACTTCAGTAATTTGATCAACGCCAGCAAGGAAACCAGTAGTTTCAAGGTCAAAAGCAATGTAATCCATATCTATGTTTCGTAGTCGAAAACCGAGCGATCATCAATCCTCACTTCAGACTTTCAGACTTGAGACGTCAGATGGTGTGCGAAGCGTTACCTTTGAATCGGGAGAGACCTTTTTAGAGGCTATTAAGAGGGCCGAGGTAGAGATTGACAATTCTTGTGGCGGAATGGGTAGTTGCGGTACCTGCCGGGTCGATATTGTTGCGGGTGGGGAGCGCTTTCTCGCTCCGGGTCAGCTTGAAACTGAAATATTTCAAGATCGAAAGTGGAAAGAAAACCGGCGCCTCTCCTGCCAAAATCTTGCGGTAACTGGTGTTACTCTTAAAATCCCTAACGATTGAGCGTGCAGCTATCGGAGTGAGTTTACTCGACGAAAAACGAGTTGGTGTAGATCCACGGCATCCATTTTTTGCCAAAAGGAAGCGGGAGCTCCAAAAGAAAGCGCACAACAACTCTGTAGATGCCGGGTCTTGTGATCTCAAACTCGCCTGGGCGTGAATGAAGAAAAGCTTCGTGGACTCCGTCTCTTAAGAGGGTGACTTCGTAAACCACAGGAGTACTCGGCATGTCGACCACGATCCTGTCTCCGGCTTTTCTAGCAATCTTCTCCCCGATCATATAGTTCTTACGACCCTTAACATAAGCCGCCGAAAACTCATCGGGGCGTCCAAGTAAGTCGAAGGCCATAAACGAATTCCCGTGCTTTAGTGCGCTGATAATCTTCTTCGCATCTTGGTCCGAGTTTCCTGTTAGTTCGGACTTAAGTAAAACGTAATTGCTACCCACTGCAAATGTTTGCTCATAGGAGGGAATCTTTAAGTGGGTGTTTCCAAATATAATTGCCTTCGCTGTAGCATCTGAGCCGAACATGCCAGTAATGGACCTCTCTGCTTGGGCCCGATCCAGCAGGGCAAACTCTTCATCAGGGTTTTGATAGAGATTAATTAGCGCGAGCTGAGGGCTAATCGGGAACAAGAGAGAACTGAGAACAAATGAGAATTTGCGGGATGTCCAGCTCGCTTCTATCATTCGTTTTAAGTTTACGACTTCAATTGCGTCCATTCCTTTCGGGAGATCCCCACTCCAAGCGTGATTGCGCAACAAAGGATGAGCTAGTGCGATGAAGCCTTCTTCGTCAGAAAGCCTTTGAGACATTCGGTCTGCAAAATAAATCTGAGATTGTCCGCGCGTCTCTGGTGGATTCTTTGCAGAAACGTTGTATTGCAAGATCCTTGAATCCATATAAGTGTATTCCCCGCCCGGGATGACGAGCAAATCTTCGCTGTAATAGGGAGCGCTCGGTTTTTGTTCGCGGGGATTCACTTCAGTAAAAAAAATGAAATCAAATCCCATGTCTTTGGCGACTTGAATAATGTAAGCCTGAGACTCACTGCCCGTGCTTTCAAGAGAATGAATATGTGTAATACCTCTGTAGCGGTGGTGTGCCCTTTTCTTAGGCGCCTCAAGCGACTCGGTAAAAGTCGCGGCACGATAAGTGCTCAGATAAAGAAAGTAAGCCAAAGAAAACGTTACGCAAAGCCCTAACAAAGCAATTCGCTTCATGGTTTTTCCAGCTTTAATATGACAAAGCGAGGTTCAATGCGAGTGGCAACGGTGACTTTGTATTCTCTCGTCCAAGCGGGAGGCTGATTGCTCTCCCAAATTGCAAGAAAGAACACATCACTTGTAGGCAGGCTTCCATCAAGAAAATCAAAATGATCAGCCCGGCCCATGCCTCTTAGTTTATAAATACTTTTGCCGGAGTAATAACTCAGCGATGAGGCCATTTGAAAGGAAGATGCATAAAGAGGTGCGTGGCTATGAACGACCGGGAGGATGCTTTCATACGTGTAGGCCTCTTGGGTTTTTAGCTTCCATCGAAGAGAACTGTCATAAGGGAGTTTCCAAAAACTGGCGATGGCAAGCACCCCGAGTGTTACCCACAGAATAAGTGTCCACTTGAATGTTTTTTGAGAAAACCCTCTTACGGCAATAGCTAAAAAAGCTGGGTAGGCCACAATTGGCCAGTTGGCTTCTACATGGCCTTTGAACGAGGTGATAAAAAAGAAAAACAGCGGAAATAGCGCATTCCATTTTATTAGCGGATCCATGCGCCCAACCCACTTTCTGGCAGCCCATATAGTAGTCGGAAACAGCAAGCCAATTTGGCCTAACAAGTAAAGTAAAGTCCAACTTGGCCTCCATGACTCTCCGCCAAGTCCATGCCGAAATTGAAATAAAAATGAGACCCAGTCATTGGAGTAATTCCACGCGATCACAGGGAGTGACCCAACAATACCGAAGATAGCCATTAGCGGAGTATATTTGGCAACGCTTACTAAGCGGTGTGTTTGGTAGGCTGCCGCCACAAAAATAGGCACAAGTAGTACAGCATGATACTTAGAGCAAAAGGCCAATCCCATCGAAAGCCCCAGCAGAGAAAAGTGCTTCCAATTCGGCGCCTCTGTTGCTCTATCAAAGAGATATATGCAGATTGACCAAAACAACAACAACGGGGCGTCGGGTGTAACAATTAGTGATCCAAAACCCGTAATCGGATTGAGCAATACCAATAGTAGCCAATACTTTATCTGATCGCCCGATAGTCTGCGCTCTAAAATTTTTATCCAAAAGAGCAGCGAAACATGAGAGACGATGATGCCGGGCCAGCGTTCGATTTGTCCTATGTGAAGGCCCAAAAAATCTGACACCCAAAAGAGCCACCCAACCATCGGGGGATGATCGTAGTAGCTCAACGAAGGATTTTGACCCCAAACCCAATAGTAGAACTCATCTGATAAAAAAGGCAGAAAGCCGCCCACGGCCAACTTGATTACTAGTGAAACTAGCCAAATATGAACGATCTTCACTTAAGGGAATCTCACCTTTTTTGGCTGCCCGAGCGTTCCCACGATGCCGAGTGCTTTGCCGTTGTGAGTTAAGCTAACAGCCGCCCCATCAGTGATTTCCAGCTCTACGAGATTTCCTCGAATCACCTGAGTCTGTTGTGGATTTAGCGTGAACGTTTGTGGCGCGGCGCCGTTTATTCGTGCTTTTACAATCACATTGTCCATCGCATCGATGATGACTTCTTGTATCGGCCCACTAGCGGCAGCTATCGGTGAGGGAGCCGGGCTCGGCGTGACGGTTGGTTTCGGGGCGGGAGTCGCCGTCGGCGCAGGAGTTGTCGTAGGTGTGGGAGCCGGAGTTATCATCGGAGTTGCTGTAGGTTTCGGAGTGGCAGTTGGAGCGAGCGTGGGATTCGGCGTTACTGTAGGGCTTGGTGCCGGTGAAGCAGCTCGAGCCTCAGTGGGAGTCGGTGCTGATACCGGTTGCGGAGTTTCCGGTTTATCAACTGCGGCTGCTGTTGTTGGCGGCTTTGTTGTGTCTGTTTCTGACTCAGCCTCGTTGACGCCCTCAGGGTCGTTGGCCAAAGCTATTTGCGATGTTATTTCACTATCTGAGGCAACTTGGGACTCGCGCTCATACTTTTCAATAGTTTTCTTCACCACGATCAGCAAGACGAACAACAATGCTATAGATATGGCAATGGCCACTTTCACAATTGCAGGTCGACTGCGATCCGATTGAACGTGCACATCGACAGGTGCGTCGTCTTGTTGCTTTTTCGGCTTCGGCTTTGTGGTCCCGTAGACCTGCTGAAATTCTTCTAAGACTTCAGTGACATCAAGTTTTAAAAAGGAGGCGTAGCTACGTATGAACCCTCTTAGAAAAGTTTTCTGGGGCAAGCTTTCCGTATCGCCTTCTTCAATTGCAGAAAGTACTTTTATATTAATCTTTGTAGCAATGGATACATCATCCAGGTTAACGCGAAGTTCTTCGCGCCTTCGTTTTAATTTCTGACCCAAATCCAACATAGTTGCTTCCTTTTATCGCACTCCAACAAAACTATTGCGTGCTAACGGCCTTAAGCAATTGAGCGGCTTTCTTTGTAATATCGCTTTCCGGATAAATTTTTGTGACCTCTTCGAGTCTAATAATAGCTTCTTCTTTGTGGCCAGAATGAAGTCGAGCCAGTGCCGAAAAATAGTGAGCTGCAGGATACTTGTTTTGGCACATTTTTAGGGCACGATCAAAACCCTCAGCGGCAACATCAAACTTATTCTGCCGATAGAAAATTTGCCCGATATAAAACTGAGCTGTGCACATAGAAGAACTAATCTTTAAGGCCTCCAAAAAGTCAGCTTTGGCTTCGGCGTACTTCCCTTTTTCAAGTAAGCACATACCCTTATGTAAATAACCTTTTTCGGGTGTTGAATAGGTGAGATCTTTTACGACTTCGGCTGCCATACTAATGCAAGCATCGTACTGCCCAGTGTCGTGATAAGTGCGCGCCAAATTATTTTTAGCTTCGGTGAATTTCGGATCAATTTCCAGCGCTCGTTTTAAATGTTCTTCTGCTTTCAAATGCCTTTCTCGGACAAAGTAGGCCAGTGCGAGATTATTCTGAATTTCTGCATTATTCGGATCTAACTTTGCCGCAATCTGAAGTTCTTTTAACGCCGCAGGATAGTTTCCGTTTTCGAGGTGACCCGCCCCAATCTGCATATGTAGGGCCGCAGACTGTTCGTCTCTTGGCGTGGTTGCACAAGCATTAACCAATAAAAAAGCAACCAGCACAATATGCGAACCAAAGAATTTTGCCATTGACGAAAGTCTCTCTTAAAATCCTTAAGAATCCAATTCAAAAAGCAGATTGCTTAAGCTCTAAGTATCCCGCAGATTCGAGGTGGTGCGTTTGCGGGAACATATCGAACGCCTTAACCTCTAGAAGTTCATATACTTCGGTGAGCGAGCTGAGATCACGGGCGAAATTTGCAACGTCACAGCCGATCAAGATGAGCCGCTTGATACGCATTTTTAAAAGCATTTGCTTCACTTGAGGGCTCAGGCCTTCTCGCGGTGGATCAAGCAGGGCTAACTCGGGGCACTCAAGTCTAGTGTGTTTGAGAAATCGCTCAACTCTGCTGCATTCAAAGCGCACTCTTGAGTCGAGCTTCGCAGACTGAGCGAGTTTATGGCCGGTTCGCACGTTGTACGCAGAGCTCTCGACGGCCAGCACCTCAGCGTCGCCTGTTTGTTTAGCTAGCACCAAAGAAAAGTTCCCAGCTCCCGCATAGAGATCCCAAATTTTTTGAGCTCCCAGCGCTTTTTTCACAACCCAATCGACAAGCAGACTGTTTACCTCTTGGTTTATCTGCGAAAATCTCTTTAAGGACCGACCGCGGGGAGTATTGAAAGATTCATGAAGATGGCCATCTTCATCCAGAAAGAGTTCAAAGCGATCGGGCAGTTTTTTGTTTGAATCTTGCTTCATCCAATCGTTGATCTGTGGATCTGCTATGGCGCATTGATCAATTTCAACGAGTTGATTTGACCGTAGGGAATGAAAACCCACTTTCTTGTTAATGCTGTGTAGCTGTATTCGATTTCTGTAATGAAATTCCTTGGGCGAAGCAATCACGTCACTCGAACGCGCAGGAATATTTACCTTTTGAAGAGCGTGCTGCAGAATCTGGGATTTCTGCCTGAGTTGTTCGAGGTAGGGTAAATGTTGCCACTGACACCCACCGCAGCTTCCAAAATAAGGGCAATGGGGCAGTCGCCTTTCTCCTGGTTTTAGCACTTCTAAAAGAGTGGCCTCACCATACCGTTTGTGCTGGCGATCTACTTGGATTCGGCAAATGTCTCCGGGGGCTCCGTAGTAAAAGAAAAGAACAAATCCGTTGTGTCTCGCAACTGCTTGTCCTCCACTGGCCATCCGCTCTACGGTGACCTCCAATGTGGCGCCTACGAATATTTCTGTGCCGAAATCTTCCAATTTTTACCTGAGATTGAGAGATACCAAGGGAGGCTAACTGCACTCCCCTGATCGAGTCGAGTTTAAAGTCTATTTATTTACTATTTCGCCTTTTTCGAAGAAAAGCTGAATTTCGCGAGCCGCGCTTTGGGGGCTGTCGCTGCCATGAACGGCATTCTCACCGACATTGTCCCCAAAAAGAGCTCGAATAGTTCCGGGGGCCGCCTTGCTTGGGTCTGTGGCTCCCATAATTTCGCGGTTTCTTGAAACAGCGTTTTCTCCGCTTAAAACCATCAAAAGGACAGGGCCAGAGGTCATAAAATCAACCAGCTCTCCAAAAAAGGGTCTGGCGCTGTGCTCTTGATAGAACTCTTCGCACTTTTTTCGAGATAAATGAACCATTTTGGCGGCCGCCACCTTGAGCTCGTTCTTTTCAAATTGCGTAATGATAGCTCCAACAGCGTTCTTTTTCACCGCATTCGGCTTGATGATGCTAAAAGTCTCTTCGTTTGCCACATGTACCTCACAGGGGTTTGAGTTTGACCCTCTACTTGCCAACACTCTTTCAAGTTCGCAAGGTTAAATCTAACGAAAGCCTAATAGAGTAACGCGTCGCAAAGGTTTATAATCAGGCCCAATAAAACTTGTAGGAGGTTTTGTGGGTAAAGCCAGGCTAACAGCGTTTTTCGGCATTTTAGCATTTTCAGCTAGTGCCCATTCGGCTTTGATAAACGGAGCCGGCGCGACTTTTCCGTACCCTCTATACTCCAAGTGGATCAGTGAATTTACTGCTAAGAACACCGATGTGAGGCTCAATTACCAAAGCATGGGAAGTGGCACCGGTATCAGTAAGCTCATTGATCAAACAATCGATTTTGGAGCCTCCGATGCTCCAATGACAGAAGAGCAGCTTAAATCAGCACCGAGAGAGGTGATTCACGTGCCTACTGTACTGGGCGCTGTTGCTTTGACGTTTAACGTACCTGGGGTGAGAGAGCTTAAGCTTTCACCTGACGTGCTCGCGGCAATATATCTTGGCAACATCACCAAGTGGTCCGACGCAAAACTGAAAGAGCTTAATCCAGACCTAAAACTTCCTAGCACTCCAATCATTCTTATTAATCGTTCAGATGGCAGTGGGACTACCGCAATTTTCACCGATTACCTGCAAAAGGTATCGCCAGAATTTAAGAAAAAAGTGGGATACGGAACGTCAGTAAGATGGCCGGTTGGCTTGGGTGCACGCGGAAACGAAGGCGTGACTTCCTTTGTGAAGAAAACCCAAGGAGCCATCGGTTATGTGGAGTTTATTTACGCAAAAAGCAACGGGCTTGCGGTTGCATCGATCAAAAACTCTTCTGGGGTATTCGTTAACCCTTCTGTGGAGTCGGTTAGCGCCGCTGCCGATGGAGTTAAAATTCCCGAGGACTTTCGCGTTTCGCTGACCAACCCGGAATCTCAGAAAGCGTATCCCATTTCGGGCTTCACGTATTTGCTTGTTTATAAATCGATGTCGAAAGAAAAGGGTGAACCACTCTTAAAGTTTATTCAATGGGCGCTTTCGGAAGGTCAAACTATGGCATCTGCACTTAATTATGCGCCACTTCCGAAAAGTTTGCTCCCGAGAGTTAAAGCTAAAGTGGATGAAATTAACTTGAATTGAGCGAGTTTTTAGTTTGGTGAGAAAAAAAGACTTTCATCGTTCAGACAAAATTTTTCGGCTCATACTCAAGGGATTCGCTTTTTCTTTAATTGGACTTATCTTGCTGACAGCATGGGAACTCTTTCGTCTCGGCCAACCCGTTCTTTCACAAATTGGCTTTCGTACTATTGTAGATTCTGTCTGGAATCCCTATACGAATGAATATGGTATGCTCCCATTCATATACGGAACTCTCATAACTTCGTTTTTAGCATTGGTGATCGCCGCTCCCCTGAGTATAGGAGCCGCGCTTTTTCTCAGTGAGCTCGCTCCAGTGTTTGTATCAAGGGCGATTTCATTTTTGGTAGAGATGTTGGCAGCAATTCCAAGTGTCGTCTATGGGCTTTGGGCAATATTCGTTATAGTGCCGGAAATGCAAATGACGATTCAGCCGTGGATCATAGAGAACCTCGGATTCTTGCCTATTTTTGATGGCGCTCCCTACGGTGTAGGAGTTATGACGGCTTCAATTGTGCTAGCAATAATGATTCTTCCCACAGTGACCGCGATCACCCGCGAAGTGTTTAAAAGTGTTCCCACGGCAATGAGAGAAGCTGCCTTAGGACTAGGCGCTACCCGATGGGAATCAATACGTTTAGGGGTTCTCAGTAGCTCGGTCTCGGGAATGATAGGTGCGTTGATGTTAGGGCTTGGGCGCGCTCTTGGGGAGACCATGGCAGTAACAATGGTCATAGGAAATCGCGCTGATATTTCGTGGTCTTTATTGGCTCCAGCTCAGACAATGGCAAGTGTTATCGCTAACGAATATCCAGAAGCGGGCACTTTGCTTCACCAGTCGGCGCTTGGAGCTGTAGGTTTGGTACTTCTTTTTGTCTCGCTAATTGTTAATGGTGCGGCCAGGCTTATTGTTTGGGGATATTCAAGAAACCGAGGGGCTATATGAAGCTATCTCGGGAACTTTTGGGAATTCAAGATTTTCGTAGACGTCTCTTTAACAGGCTGATGGTGTTTCTTATTTGGTTGGCGGGTTTTTTGGTGGTATTGCCTCTGTTTTATATTTTGTACTACGTGACGCAAAAGGGTTTCGTGGCTCTTAGTTGGGATCTGGTGACTTCGCTCCCTGCTCCACCGGGAGAGGAAGGCGGCGGAATCGTAAACTCGATCGTGGGAAGTTTAAAGATTGTTACGCTTGCTGCTGCGATTGCAATCCCTTGGGGGATAGCAACCGGAGTTTACCTTTCAGAGTTTGGCATTGGCCCAACAGCAAAGATTTTGAGAATGGCAATAGATCTTATGATGAGCGTTCCTAGTATTGTGGTGGGCCTATTCATCTATGCATTGACCGTAAAGCCGGTCGGCCATTTCTCAGCCTATGCTGGTTCCGCTGCTCTGGCTTACGTGATGATTCCTATTGTCGCGCGCTCGACAGAAGAGATGCTCAAGCTTGTGCCGAATCATATTCGTGAGGCGGGATTGGCCTTAGGGGTGTCGCGGTGGAAGGTTATTTTGAAAATAGTGCTTCAGGGGAGCTTGCCAGGAGTTATGACCGGAGTCGTTCTGGCAATTGCAAGAGTTGCAGGAGAAACCGCACCACTGCTTTTGACATCCTTAAACAACAGTGGTTTTTCGGAAGGGTTCTCGGAGCCGACCTCGTCGCTTCCAGTACAAATTTACACTTATGCGATCGGGCCATACGAAGAGTGGCATGCTATGGCTTGGGCGAGTTCTCTGGTGTTGGTGGCATTTGTACTGTTAACAAATGTCGTGATAAGGGCTGCGTTTGTATGGAGAAAATAACAATTATAAGGACTCAGTTTTAATGGCCGGCTTAACGAATTCGGAAAACCAAAATCCTCCTGTCGAGCCCTTGCTCTCAGTCGACAAGCTCAGCGCTTGGTTCGGGAAGCAACAGGCGCTTTTTGATGTGTCTCTCAACGTCTCAAGACACACCGTTTTAGCTCTTATTGGCCCGTCGGGATGTGGAAAGTCGACATTTATCCGATGTTTAAACCGACTCCACGAAGAGGTGCCCGGCGCTAGATCCGAAGGAGTGGTAAAGTTAAATGGACAGAATATTTACGGTGCAACTGTCGATCCTGTGAAAGTGAGGCGCCAGATAGGTATGGTGTTTCAGAAACCCAACCCCTTTCCGGGAATGTCTATTTTTGACAACGTAGCAGTTGGTTTGAGGCTCGCGGGAACACGAAAGCGTTCCATTCTTGCGGATCAAGTGGAGCAGGCACTAGAGCAGGCGGCACTTTTTAAAGAAGTAAAAGACAAACTCAAAGCTCCAGGTACAAGTCTTTCTGGGGGGCAGCAACAACGACTTTGTATTGCTCGCACTCTTGCCGTGCGTCCGCCCATTATTCTTATGGATGAGCCCACCTCGGCGCTAGATCCAATTTCTACTGCTCGCATCGAGGAACTGGTGATAGAACTTAAGAGAAACGTAACAATAATTATTGTGACACACAATATGGGACAGGCGGCGAGAGTTTCTGACGACACGGCATTCTTTTTGTCTGGCAAGCTTATCGAAAAGTCGCAGACCTCGCAATTGTTCACAAAACCTAAGGACTCGCAAACGGAAGCCTACATTACCGGGCGATTTGGTTGATAGGATAATAAAATGGAAAGACAGTCGGATCAGCTGTTATCAAAATTAAGGGCCAAAGTTGTGACAATGGGGGGACTTGTTGAAAAGGCTGTGTCTACTGTGGTCACATCATTTATTGAGCACAAGGCAGAAGGCTTTAAATTATCACGTGAGATTGAAAATGAAATTAACCAACTTCACCTTGAGATAGACGAAGAGTGTCTTCAGTTTCTCGCCCTTACGTCCCCGAGAGCGGGAGATCTTCGTCAAATTTTGGCGGTCATAAAAATTAATACAGATTTAGAGCGAATGGGCGATCAAGCTATGAATATCTCCTTCAACGCTTCTGACTACGCCTCGCAGGAGCCGTTAGATGAGCGGCTACTTGGTTTTGAAGAAATGTCTAAGCATGTTCAGCAAATGATTCGAAAAAGTTTGGACGCTTTCACTAAGCTAGATGCAGATCTTGCCAAGGAAGTGCTCCGTGAAGATGATGAAGTTGATCAGGCGAAGAACCAAATTTTTAAGAAGCTTACGGCCATGATCGAAGTGAATCCCTTCATCACAAAGCGGGCCCTCGACCTGATCTTGATCGCGCGTAACTTAGAGCGCCTTGGAGATCATGCAACAAATATAGCAGAGGATGTGATTTTTATTCAAACGGGTGAAGATGTCCGGCACAAACCAAGAGAATAGGGGGGTGAGTGAAATGGAAAAACCTATTTTACTCGTAGAAGACGAAAAGGACATTCGTGAATTGATGGCCCTTCACATTCGAAGGGCGGGGTTCGAAGTAGACGAAGCCTCTGATGGTGCAGAAGGGATTAAAAAAATTGATTCGAAAGATTACAAGCTTATCGTCGTCGACTGGATGGTACCCCTTGCTTCTGGCCTAGAAATTCTTCGCTATGTGCGCGAGAAATCGAAGTCGCCTCAAACGCCTGTATTGATGGTCACAGCTAGGGTGACCACCCAAGACATCGTATTCGGTTTGGAGTCGGGTGCAGATGACTACGTGACCAAGCCATTCGATCCTACAGTGTTGGTCGCAAGGGTTCGGGCTCTCGTTAGGCGCAGCCCAGGTAAGAAATCACAAGGTGCTATAAACGAAGGGCAAGAAATTTCTTTAGGGGAGTTAAAAATAAACCCGGGCTCGCACGAGGTATTTGTAAATGGAGAACACGTACTTTTGACGCCATCCGAGTTTAAACTTCTTCATGCACTAGCCGCCAATCAAGGTCGTGTCCTCACTCGGGATCAGCTTATCCACCTCGTGCAGGGTGAAGGCGTTATGGTTGTGGATCGCGCCATCGACACCCACGTGTTTGGCCTTAGAAAGAAATTGGGTGACTGGGCTAACTTTGTAGAGACAGTTCGCGGTGTGGGTTACAGAATAAATTACTCCATGGATCTTTAAAACCCTCGGTGGTGTCAATTGTACACTGCGATGTTGGCCTGGTTTTTGAAGTTCGCTAAATAGGAGTGTAACTCGTTTTGGATGGGCGGCGCAGTTGAACATGCTAGGTAAGTTATCGTCGAAGTTAACAGAGAAAGATGCAGCTCAGCTTCCGTGGCGACTATTTCGCGAGTTCTTGATCACTCTTCTTATTGTCATTTCATTCGGTCTTATTATTGGCTTTGTTTTTTGGTCGTGGATTGTTGATCAGGTAAAAGACATTCCCGGGTCTGAATTCGTAGTTCAAGAAGTAGAGTCATTGATTTGGATACTCCCGCTCCTTTGTCTGCTCGTGGTTTTGTGGATGGGTCTGTGGACACTTCGTAACCTCGTGCGCCCCTTAGGTCAGTTTATTTCTCGAGCTAAGGGTCTTCTCGATTTTGACAGGGATGTCGGCGAACATGAGCTTTCTGAAGATGAGCCAGAAGAGTGGGCAGAGATAACCATTGCATTCAATCAGTTAAAGAAAGAGTTACTCGCAAACCGAAATTCCCTAACAGAAAAGGCGATTCAGTTAGAAGCATTCGTGCAGTCATTGTCTGATGCCATCGTTATTGTTGATTTGAAAGGACATTGCATTCTAGTGAACCCCGCCTTTGAGAGACTGTTTTTGCTCGAGGAGCGAAATGACATTGCAGAAAACAAAACTTTGCTGAAAGAGGTTGTAAGAAGTCCAGATGTTATTGCTCTTATCGAGACAACTATGAAAAGTGGCGAAGTAAAACGAGAGCATATATCTGTATGGAGAAAGAACAAAGAGGTTCATCTTTCGCTTACAACCGCCCCACTCAGGCACCCTGACGGAACACTTTTCGGTGTTTTAGGAGACTTTCATGATGTCTCAGATATCAAAAGGGCAGAGAAGAATCGAATTGAGCTAGTAGGCAATGTATCCCATGACATTCGCACTCCCCTAACCGCAATTAAAGGTTATTTCGCTACACTTGAAGCAGACATAAAGGCTGGGCGAGCTGAGTATGTAGAAAGATATTTGCAGGTTATAGAAAAGAATGTCGATCGAATACTCAGTCTCACAAATGACCTATTAGAGTTGTCATCTCTCGAATCCGGAATACAACTGAGGCGCGAATGGGTATCAACCGAAGAAATGTCTTTGTCAGCGGTAGAGCAGGTTCGAAAAAAACATCCTAGCAAAAACCATCGCATCACCGTCGAATGCATAGAAAAGTCCGTTTATGTTGATAGTCGCCGCATCGAGCAAGTCATTATGAACCTCGTTGAAAATTCATTAAAATACATCCCTGAAGATCGAGAAATTTTGGTGAAGTGGGATCGAAAGCCTAATGGCTGGCAGCTCGTAGTCTCCGACAACGGCCCTGGTATTGAACCTCAACATCTCGAAAGAATCTTTGAACGCTTCTACCGCGTCGACTCCGCTCGATCAAATCAGATAGAAGGTTCTGGTCTTGGGCTCGCCATTGTCAAACACGTCATGCTCCGCCATGGGGGGGAAGTTGAGGTGAATAGTGTGCAGGGTAAGGGGACCCAATTCATCTGCCACTTCCCCAGCTTCAGATAGACTTCGTATCTCGTCGTTCTCGTCGCTCGACGTGCTAGTTGCACGCCTTCGCTTCTCGAACTTAGAGATACTTGTCTCTCTTCTCTGGGCCAGCTTCAGATAGCCGTGATTGAAAGGACGCCATCTGCTGCGGTCTCGCTTCTTCATCTCCCTCCGACGTATTGACATACGCCTCCGGTCGATTAAGAAGCTGCCAATACATTTTACATACAGGTAGAATATTCACGTGCCATTGAGATTGGCACACTTTGTATCCAAAACAGTATGGCGATCTTTTGTGTCGTGAGATACTGCAACCGCCATGAAAAAAGAAATTAACCCTACTGATAGATTAGAGCCCGACTTTAGAACTTTTTTGCAGAAAGAGCTCCTCAATAGGTGTCGAAAAAATCCAAACTATTCATTGAGATCATTTGCGAAGTCTTTAAGTATTAGCCCGTCGGCACTTTCAGCAATGCTAAATTCCAAAAGATCCATAACTCCTAAAATGAAGCTTCGATTAGGGACGAACCTCGGTTTACAGAGGGAAGAAGTACTCGAAATGATAGCGCTCCAAGACGGCGGGCAGTGGCATGAAAGACAAAGGCTTCAATTAGATACCTTTGCCGTAATTTCTGATTGGTACCATTATGCAATACTAGAGCTGACTCACGTTCAAGGTTTTAAAGGAGACCCTAAATGGATCTCTTGCAAACTAGGTATTACCAAATCCGAAGTCAACATTGCATGCGAAAGACTGGTAAACCTGGGCCTACTCGAAATCACTTCAGACCACCAGTGGAAGGATACATCTGAAAATGGCTTCATCACAAATGCATATGATGAGCTAACCACTGCCGCCTCAAAGAAGCTACAGAAGCAAATGTTAGAGTTGTCTATTAGAGCACTCATGGAATTGCCACTTCACTCAAGGAGTCACAGCTCAATAACAATGGCAATCGATCCTGATGATTTACCGGAGGCCAAAGAAAAGATTAAGAGATTTAGAAGGGACCTTTGTTCATACTTTGAGAAAAAGAAGAAGCGAAAGCAAGTTTTTAACCTGAGTATTGGATTGTATCCAATATCTAAAGAAAGCGAGGAAGCATGAAAAATAAATTATCTCCTATACTTTTTGCCATCGTGATTGCGACCGTACAAGCCGGATTTGCCGGAAAAGAGGGGAGCGGTTCGAGAAAACCAATAACTGATATTGGTATTTCAAATCTAAAGGCTGCGCTAAGTAAGGAAATCGTTCAGATCATTGGAGATTGGGATATTACTAAGATCAGATTGATCGATAGGTCTCGGTCCCTTCACAAATACCTAATTGTTGCAGAAGGAGAAGCTGCAAACACATCTTGTGAATTGAAAGTCACAATATTTAATTCCGTGACTGGCTCGGCGGAGGACGGTGAAATTAGACGGGTGGAGCAGGATTCTCCGTGTTCGTCGGCCAATTCTAGCGGTGAATTTAGCAATTTTGAGCAATTGAGATCAGTTCTTAAAAGTACGGATCTTGTTAAAAGATTGGGTATGAATTTTGAGCCCAAAGAAATCGAACGCATTGGACAGGACGCACATACAACACATTACAAGATTACAGCCTCTACGATTTCCAGCGCCGATGTATGTGAATTACGGGCAACAGTTTCAAACAAGATAGATGCGAAAGACGCTGATTTTGGAGTAAACATATCACCGGCAAACTGCACAGCATCAATGACAGTCCCGAGAAGTGTTTTCGTGGAGTTTGAAGACGAGTTAGAGGTTTTTGCCAACATTCTTTTCACTGAAGGGAATGCGTATTCAAAATATATTACGGCAGCTCAGCGTATTCCAAAGGAAAAACGCGCTGAAATTCGCGGGTTTATGAAAAGTTCAAACGAATCCAAATTCGCTGAAGTCTTTGAAAAACGTAAATACGAAATGAAGGAAAAGTTTGTCAATAATCCAGATATAACCATTTACGAATTTTATATTTATTTGGGCAGAGAAATAATGGGCCTAAATGTTGGGCAAGGCGGAATTGTAAGCCCCGTGATTGCAGGATTATCTTTGGCCGCATTGTACATTGTAGACTGAGTTTTTGAGACTCGGTTATTTGAATGCTTTTGTCGCATCGACTCCGCCGTTCGAAGCAAATAGAAGGCTCTGGCCTTGCATCTGTCGCCTTTTGAATCACGGCGGAGTTGACTACTTGTCTCTCTTCGCTGGGCCAGCTTCAGATAGCCGTGATTGAAAGGACGCCATCTGCTGCGGTCTCGCTTCTTCATCTCCCTCCGATACAGTAAGGGTGAGGCCAAATGCTCTCTCTTTGCGATTGATACCTAGGTCTCAAAATATTTGAGTAAATAGTTCGCCAACTTCTTGATGGGTACGGCCGTAGTCTCTGAACCGAGCCCCTTGCTTTCGCCGCCTGCTGTGACGACGATAAGTTCGTAATCTTTCGTGAAAACTTTTTTCGCCTCGGGATCTAAAACAATCGGACGCGCACTTTGAATTCCCAGCTTTGCTTCAATAAGCAATTTCTTATTGCCTTGAGCAACAATAAAGTCGATTTCTGCACCGTCCTTCGTTCTCCAAGTGAAGATTTGCCAGTCGCGTACGAAATGATCACGGGTCTTAAGAATCTCTGAATAGACTAAGGATTCAAAAAGTGCACCTGACTGAGGGGAGTTCCAAAGAGCCTCTTGTTCGACGTGTCCCTGAAGGCGTGAGCACAGCCCCAAGTCAAGAAAGTGTAGTTTCGGCATCTTTACAATTCTTGAAGAAAGGTTTGTTAAATAGGGAGTTACCAAATCGACTATACGGTTCTGCACCAAAAGATGAATCCAAGAATTTACGGTGCTATGATTGACCCGGCTTGCCTGGCAAATGTCCGACACATTTAAGAACTGGGCGGTGCGAGCGCCAAGAAGTCTCATGAACGTCTCGTACTCCCCCACTTTCTGAATGCCCGCAGAGAGAGCTATGTCTTTTTCAAGGTAGCTCGTAATGTAATCATTTAGGTAATGGATCGGGCTCAATTGCTCTGTCGTGTAAAGTTGTGGGAAGCCGCCTTTGATTAATATTTGCTTGATTGTTATATCAGGAAAGGCTCGAGAGACTTCATTTACGGACAACCCATGAAGAGTAAAGAGCTGACATCGACCAGCTAGAGACTCCTTTACATTGAGGTCGAGCAAAGTTTTATTCGACCCAGTAAAATAATAAAGAGTGGTGAGGGACTTCTTATTGTGAAGTTCCTCTCTGCGTTTACGATCAATCAACTTTTTTACTTCAGGAAATAGATTCGGCGCATACTGAACTTCATCTATCAAGCAAGGGAGAGCTGATTCACTCAATAAAAACTCCGGGTCGGTTTGCGCTCGATGTCTCAGATGGAGATCGTCAAGGTAGATCTCACTTTTCATTGGCAGTTGAGACAGCATCGTAGTCTTGCCCACTTGGCGAGGGCCCCAAACCATTACGGCCTCAAGCGTTGCAACCGAGCTAATTGTGCTAAAAAGATCCCTAATTACATACATTTGGCCATTTTACGGTGAGAACATAAAATCGTCAAACATTATCACTGGTCGATAGTCGGTTTGAATTTTCTGAGTTCTACCGCTCTTGATATGTAAACGAAACTAGAACTCTCGCGCGTAGGGTTACTACACCAAAGATGGTAATCATTACTCTCACACCCAGGCCTCGGATCCAGTATAATCAGCGCAACACTAATCATTAGCCGTACTTTTCCGAAGTTGTTTTTCAACAAACTTTGGGTCAGTGCCAACCTCGGAGTTAAATGTGCTAGTATATCGGTCGCTGGTTACCGTTCTCTACCTTGCATTCACCGCATCTAGCGCTTGGGCTCAGGCTGAGGCTTATCGGCAAGCCGACACTTTACCGCTCTCTGAGCGCCCAGCATGGCTTGAACGAGCGTCGCGGTCCGTCGGGCGGGTGAACATGGGAAGCTATTGTACGGCGACGCGTATCTCGCCCCAGGGCCATATTCTCACTGCGTTCCACTGCATTTCGGCCTGCATGTATGGAGCGGAATTCGAAACCATGGTAAGAGAGTTTTCTCAGGGTGGTAGCGCGTGGGAATTTACACGGCCAGGCGGACAGCTTGGCAACCTGCGATGCACTTCACGTCGCCATGGCATTCTTGAGCCAAAGCACTATGAGTGGCGGAGGCCAATGGTAGTGCTTGCGGTCGCTGGCCGCGGCTATCTTTCCCCAAAGGCTTCGGTAATGTTGCCTTTGCTTGATAATGATTTGTTCCATGAGTTCCGGAAGGAAGGTTTCACCGCGCTAGGGGATTATGACGATTTCGCTATTCTGAAGGAAGTGGAAGTTGATCAGGCGGCACCTTTCTTAAAGGTCTCCTGTAAGAAAGGTTTTACTAAAGACGAGAGAGTTTGGTCGTACGGGTACCCCTACTATCATGAGGGCCGGAACAGGCACTACTACACGCCCGCATACAGCCATGGGCAGGTACTTGAACGTATCGAGTACACATCGGCTATAGAAGATGTAAACTCCGGCAGGTTGTCACGTGATAGCGCACTTCGCACCTATTTCGATCCAAAGCTCTTCTGGACATCCCTTGACGTCGGAGTAGGAGCAAGCGGTGCCCCGGTGCTGAACGAGCAAGGTGAGATAAGCGGGATAACGATTATGAAATACACGGGAAATACTCGTTATACGTACGACCGAGGGGCACACATCGCGGTTTCGATCAATCACATTCGCACGGAATTGAGTCGTCTATTGCCGAAAACTGATTACGAGGCAATCGTCGACTGCCCCTAGCGGCGACGTCGCCTCGGGATCTAAAACAATCGGACGCGCACTTTGAGGCATGGGGGCATTGCGAGCTCAAAAACACAGCATTCGAGATGATTACCGCAGATAATTTTCAGAACCATTGCTAGTTGACACTTTTAAGGTAAAACAGGTTTACACAAAAGGAGTAGAAATGTTGTTTATAAAACTAATTGCACTTGGCCTTGTTTTTGTAACTTCAAGCGCGATGGCCGCCCAAACAATTAAATGTCAGAGTGAGGTTATGTCGGGCTCGTTGGAAGTAAAATTGTACTTTAATAGAGCGGGCCAGCTTCAGCCGATTGAACCTAAAATAAAACTTCGCGGTTATTACCAAAACGGTTCTCCGTTCGGTCAAAAGTTTCAATCCATAAGTATTGTTTCCGACGGATCAGGTTACACGCAGATTGATTTTGTGGATCAATATGATTCTCCGAATGATGATTACCCTAGGCAGAGACTTCAGCTCCAGTTTGCGACAAACATATTAAATAGGGACTTTAGCCAAACTGCCGCTTTATTGGTTTCTGGTGAGGATAGGGGCAGCACAGAAAAGCTAGAAAATTACGCTTTACATATGAATTGCTCGGGGCGAAAATAACTCCCCCTATTTAGGTTGGAAAAAAGTCCTATGAGACAGTCAAGTTCCGTCGAACATCTGCGACTTTGCGGGTCAAACACTTGTACTATCGAAACAGACTTGAAACCGACACCATCAACTTTTTAACCAAGAAGTTTACAACTGAAAAGCTGAATACACTCATGAAGTGGATGACGAAGTACTGCTGCGACACTCTACGCCTTCGTTAAATCCAATGTGGAGCCGACCAACAACAATGCTGAGCGAGAACTCAGGCCGGCAGTGCTGATGAGGAAAACCTCGTACTGCAACCGCTCAGAGCGGGGTAAGCAGAGTCAGGCAATACTTATGAGCACAATTGCCTCTTCAAAAAAACAAGACCGTAATTTTATGAGATACGCCTCAGATCGACTTAAAACTCGAATTTAGGTGAGTAGTTACGTTTTGTTCCCGCCTTTCGGGTTTTTCTTGAATTGGGATCACTTTGTTCCCAAAAAAGTTGTGCATCGAAGCTGAAGCCACTAAATCTATATACGAAGGCGGGACAAAATGTCAGCAAAACGGTCATGCCATAGCGGCGCAGAGCTACTTTCAAATGTCTTGTCCCAGAAAAAGCAAAAGAATGCCAATTACACCCTAAGAGCATTTGCTAGGGATCTAGAGATACCTCCAGGACGGCTTTCTGAGTTCATATCGGGCAAAAGAAAGGTCTCAAAGCGAATGTATAATCGTTTGATTGAGAAGCTGAGTATCTCGCCTTCAGAAGCGAGAAAAGTTTTTGACCAGGCATTGATAGAACAGTCTGATTCTCATTTCTATCAAATGAGTGATGATCAGTTTTTTACTTTGGCAGATCCCATCCACTTTTTCATATTGTGTCTTTTTGACACGGAGGACTTTCAATCCAACACCAAATGGATGGCAAAACGACTCAACGCAGACGTCGTAGAGGTGAAACTTGCTTTTGAGCGTTTAGTTAGAGTGGGATTAGTTGAAACTAGAGACGGGGTCTTAGTTAAACGAAAAAAGAATATCGCAACGACAGATCAAATTGCTAATGTGGCATTGAGAAAGTCTCACGAACAAACACTCAAACATGCGGAAGAGGCATTGTGGACAACAGAGATCGAAGATAGAGACATTTCTTCGGTAACAATGGCGGCAGATATCAGTCAGATTCCGCGGGTTAAAAAAGAAATCAAAAAATTCAGAAGACGAATTATGGCACTCTTAGAAAACGAGAAAGCTAGTGAAGTTTACAATTTAAATATTCAGTTGGTACCAGTAACAAGAAAAATAAAGGAGAATGTGTCGTGAAACAATTCTTATGTTGTCTGTCTATCGTAATATGCACCGGTTTGGCAGCTCAAGCACAGCGTGGACCGCTTATGGGTGGTGAAAGAGGCAACGGCGGTGACGTCGACGAAATTCTCATTCACTCGATAGCGACAGAGATTGCGCGATACTTGCAAACGGCAGAAGGATCGCAGCTGATACCCGAGGTTAATGGAGCAGATATGCAAAAGCTGTTAGATGAAGTGAAGGTATCTGTAGACGAACAAGATTTAGAGAACGAATTAGGCCACTCGCGCACAGCGATCAATCAGCCTGAAAGACAAAGAGTGTTAGTTGATAGACGTCGATTTACACCGTACAGGTTAACTGGAAAAGTTGTGGTGCCTCTTGTGGCTCATGAATTTTTTGGTTTGATGGGCGTCGAAATCGAGGAGTACAGTCTATCAAGCCGTCTGTCCGCGATTAGCGATAAGATATTGGACAGTGCGCTTTCCACGCAGGAGAATATTTATTACTTCTCTGCAGAAAAACTAAAAAGGCCTATCGCCCTCTTTAGAACTTCGATTGTGCTTGATGAGAAAGGGAAGTTAAAAAGGGGAATCTTTGCGCGGCCTACGCGAATTATCTCTGATCAGATTGGTATAGTTGTAGAGCAAGGCTCTTGCTTTTACGTTTCTTTAAACCTTATACATCTCTGCGGGACTAAAGAGCCTTATAAAGTAAAAATACGATACACTGAGGCGGATAGTTGGAAGGAAGCGACACTACTATTTCGCAGTTCAAGTATCTCATTTTTTAGAGATTTCACGTTGAGTAGTGTTTATATTCGGGCGGGTTCTGCCTTTTCGTTTGGTAACATTTCGGGTCAGATACAAATGATTACCCAGGGCGAAAAAGGTAATCTTTTGACGGTAAGCTGTTATTCCTATCTTGAGAGGGATTTTGGAAAGTGTGAGACGACTCTGCAGAGCCAGAAAATATACTTTAGTTTTTTGAAGTTTCATTCTCGCAGACTACTAGAAAGACTGGAGTCGTTTGATGATCAGGCGGTTAGGCTACGGGTTCCGCAAATCACTCCCCAGATGAATTTTAATAGTAAACAGGCAATACTCTTCGACTTAAACGGCAATGTTGTAAAGGGGCAGCTGTGGGGAACAGCTAACATAAGAGTTGAAGGGCGTCTTTACTCAATCAAAAAGGCAAGTTTTGATTATAACGGAAGGGTTCATTTTTCGAGCAATAAAGAGATGCCGACGAGTTACTCGGGTGCTCCAATTGTTGCTTCAGAAGCCTCAGCATCTGCTTATTGCAGAAGCATAGACCATGACCTTGCGGAATCATCTAGTCGTATTGTGCATTTCACAGGTGAAATGACTTTCTACGATTACACGAGAGAAGAATTCGTGACCCACAGTCGCGGCTCTCAAGAAGTTTTTGATAAGCTAATTTGTAAGAAAGATTTGGTTGGCAACTCCGCCGACATAATTCAATAGCCACGCGCGCCCTGGAGCGCGGGCATTTTACCGGAGTCGATTAGCCTTAATGACGTCAAACTTAGAGATAAGACTATCGATTCAGAGGTACTATTGTAATACGTCCGTCGTTAGAGCTGAAGTTAAAAGCCAAGCAGTTCGGCCAAGAATTTCTATTGAGATACAAAGAGAAAACTGTGTTCCCCCGCTTAGTAAAACTTTCGAGCGTAAGCTTTTAAAAAAATCACCATTGATATTGACTTAGTTGAGACCGCCAAATTAAGAGCTAATACTTATTGGCTTCGAACTACTCAGCCCACAGAGTGTACCCGCTCTAAAATACGAAGTGCTGACCAAAATCCAAGTGCGCCCAATAGTTCGTGTGGAAAACTTCTTTGACACTGCCTTAAGTAAAAAGTAGACCCTGCAACTGATGCAAATTATTGTTGGCGTTCTGAGCTTTAATCATCCTCATCTCACTTTGTCGTGTATTGAATCAGTGCCCAAGGATTGTCCAGTTTTGCTCGTTCACAATGGTAGTAGTCGTGAAAACGTGGAGTTAATAAAAAGTAAAACCGTCGAACGGAACTTTCTTCATATCGTTATCGAAGAAAACAAAGGCTTCACAGGAGGCATAAACCGACTCCTGACTGAAGCCTTTCAAAGTTTTGATGTTTGTCTTTTTTTGAGTAATGACACGAAAGTTTTACAGTTTGATCTAGCTGAAATTGCACATTCAAAGGATTCAGTTGGCGTTCCTCAAATAAAATATCGCTCAGGAAAAGTCGCAAGCATAGGCGCTAAAGTTAACCTTTCCAATAAAAAGCTCATTCACTGTAAATCAAAAGAAGAATTTGAATGCGATTCTGAAGACTATAATCGGTATGTTCCAGGGGCGTCCTTCGCTATAAGCAAAAATGTTTTTCAAAAGGTTGGCCCGTTCGATGAGTCGCTGCATACTTACTGGGAAGACGTCGATTGGTCTTTGAGAGCGACTTCGTTAGGAGTGGATTTTAAAGTTCTCAAAGGCACGGTCATTGAGCATGGAGTCGCGAAGACAACGCGCAAAGATCCGTTTTACTCAAACTACCTCTTTCATCGCAACAAAGAGATCGTGTGCAGTCGCTGGAGCCAGAAACCAGTAGGGCGTTCAGCTGGAATCACTTTTGTAGACGGATGAAAGAATTCAAGCTGTCGGCCGCAATGTTTATTACCTGAGCCGCTTGCGGTAGGCGCATGCGAATAACGAAAGCGCGGTACCAAATGGAAACAGGTACAGGGTTAGGCTCCGGTTCTTCTTATTATTTTCGGCGCTTGTCGCGCTCTTTCAATATACTTTATTGCACGTCTTTCAATAGTCTGAAGGTCCTTGGATTTTCGAAATGTGTTATTCGGGTATAAAAATGCCGTAGGATGCAAGCCAAAAGCGGCGGCAAACACTTCCGCATAGTGTTGGCTCATATCGACTTTGCCGTTCTCGATAGCGCTGAGATGAGATTCACGAATGCCCGTGACGTCTTCGACCTCCTTTAAAGTCATGCCCAAACCTTTTCGAAATATCCGCACCAATTCGTTTGGCGTCGCTTCATCCACTTCAAGCTCTTTCAGCATTTTTCTTAAGGATGACATAAGGTTCTTCTCCTATTTTTTATTGTTGTGGGTCGCCGTCACTCGGACCACCATCACAATCAGCTTCCGGCCTTCGAAAGGATAGATGACCCTTCCTCTGTACGAAAAACTTGCAGAGCGAAGACGAGTCCACTCGGCTTCAAGCGGGTGATCGTTCCCACGTTCCTCACCTCCCTATCTTAACTTACATAAAAGTGTAAGTTAACACGCTAGAAGGCCATTTGTGAACTGGGAGCATCTGAAATCAAATTTGAGAGAAGGTGAAGACTGGAATACTCCTGAAGTTGTAGTATGGCATTGAAGCCCCATCGTTTAGTTTCGGAGAAATGTGTCAACGAACGCAAATAACGCCAGCGCGCTTCCAAGAGGAAGCAGGTACCTAAAGTGATTCATTTTTGGATCAGTTTGAATCTATAGTTCTTGCCATTGCAAAAAAGTCTATTGAGGATAAAGGCTTCATGGAAGCAACTCTTGTACATTTCCTCAAAAACGAATTAGCAAAACGTGTTTCTAAGAACAGTCGCTACTCCATGCGGTCGTATGCAAAGTCGTTGGGGCTAAGCATCGGCGCCATATCTGGAATTTTAAGCGGGTCTCGTCCGTTGACGGCAAAGGGAGCCGAGAAAATTTGCGATAAGTTGGGTCTTTCACCAGCTAAGAAGTCTGAATATATCTACGATCTGGTTTCAAAAATGAATGGGAGAAACGGACTAGATAAACCAGAATACAATCGATTAGAAATCGATGAAGAAACTTTTCGTATCATTTCTGATTGGTATCATTGGGCTATCATGCAGCTAGTGCGAACTCGGAGGTACTTGTCGAACCCTAGTCATTCACAACCAAAATGGGTAGCCAAACAGCTTGGTATTTCACTTTTAGAAGCGAAGCTTGCTTTGGAACGCTTACAGAAGCTAGGGTTTCTTAGATTAGAGAAAACTGGATTTTACAGTAGAACCTCCAAGAGTTTTACGACTTCTAACAAGTCAGTTACTAATGAGGCTTTCAAAAAATGGCAGATGCAAGTCAGAGAAAAAGCGCTTGTTTCATTGCGAGATGATCCGATTGAAGTTCGAAGTATGACTTCCATGACTATGGCCATTGATCCAGAAAAATTAGAGCAAGCAAAACTAAAGATCGATCGTTTTCAAGAAGAGTTGGCGGATTTCTTAGAGTCGGATGGGCGTTATGAAGTCTACCAACTTTGCGTGAGCTTATTTCCATTACAAATAAAGGAGGATGAAACGAATGTCTAAAAACAATTTGCAATTAAGGGGCGAAAGGAAGCCTGGTCTTTGCGGCTCGAATTGGCTATTGGCACTTTTGATACTTGCTTCGTTTATTGCGGGCACCCATGAATCATTAGCGGGGGATAGCGGTCACGGCGGCGATGCTGATGAAGTGCTTATACAAGCTGTTGGCGGTGCAATTTCAACTTTTTTAAGTACGCCATCGGGTGCGGCGCTGTTTCCAGAGGTTGATTCCCAAAAGTTCAAATCAGTTTTTGAAGAAATCAAAGTCATAGTCGACGAAAAGGCCGTTTATAATCGAGCTGGGCTTAGAAGAACTGCGATTAATATCCCCGAAGAAAAAGAGATTCGAGTCGATCGTACTTTGTGGAGTCCGATTAAGGAGCAGGCGGGAGTGATGGTTCCCTTAGTGTTTCATGAAATACTGGGGGTTTTAGAGATTGAAATAGAAGAGTTGACTATTTCAGGCAGAATCCGCCCCTTCGCCGCCGACATCCTAGCAAATGCTCTACAATCCACACAGGGTATTTGGTTTCTTGATCATGAAAATTTAGCCAAACCTATCCCACTCTTTAAAACTTCTGTGAAATTCGACAGCAAGGGGAGATTTAGTGATGGCGTGGTTGCTAGACCCAGCAAGCTTAAACTATCGAATCTAAATTTGATTCTACTTGAGGGTGATAAGATTCTTGTATTTCCTAGTGATGAAAGATTTTTGAGAATCATCATGCAGGATCTAGAGGCTGATAGGGACGGCTCTGTCATGCTGGGAAGATCTGGGTGGGTGAGATTCCAGAATGTTGATACAGTCAATTTTTTCAATATGTTTACATTGAAGAATCTTTATCTAGCGAGTGGAATTCCCTTAAAGCTGGGGAATGTTACGGGCAGACCTCGGGGGTTTGATTTAAACAAATTAGGAGGATTGAAAATAATATATTGTGAACGATTAGACTGTGAAGCCAAGGTGCAGGGGCAAGCAATCCCCGTTCGGGTTGCCGCCTTTCACGAAGACGGGTCATTGCATTATTTGTCAAACTCTCAAGATAAGAGTTTGACAGTTCCACTCAAAATTGGCGATGCAGCTACTCAGATTCAAGTGAGCGTATCTGGCCTTGAATTTAGTCGGAGGGGCGAAATTTTGAGGGCAGAGCCTATTCCCGCAGCAAGTGCTGAAAAGTATGGGTTTAGATTCGATTTTTTCGTAATTACCGTTAATGAAATGTCGGGCGCCATCCCAATCTCGCGGGCTGATAGGTTCCCTGTCAATTATGCCAATGTCCCAGTGTTGGCTGAAACCGGGACTTCAGATTTTTTAAGGGAGATTTGCGTAAAAAATGGCCATCCGGTTGAGTCCAGGCCTGAATCAATTTTTTATGATAGCATCCACTATAGCGGCGAAAAAACATTCTACAGTGCCAGACAGAAAGAGTTCGTTACTCGCAGAGAGGGTTCCACGCAAACAATTAAATCTATTGAATGTTGGCTCAAAGGCCACATTAAAGGATCAGAGCTCAGGCAGTAGCACTGAAAGGTTCGCCTGGTACACCAAACGGAAGCAGGTACCCCGGGGTGGGTACCGTGGGGTGTTATAGAGTTGAGGCGAGGTCAGCAGGGCTGCGAGCAATTTTGCAGCCGGCTGAAGCTAGCGCTTCAAACTTCGCTTCAGCAGTGCCTTTGCCGCCACTAATGATCGCGCCAGCATGGCCCATGCGTTTACCTTTAGGAGCGGTAGCACCAGCAATAAACGCAACCACAGGTTTTTTAAATTCACGCCTGATATACTCGGCAGCTTCCTCTTCTGCGGTGCCGCCAATTTCGCCAATCATAATTACGGCTTCGGTATTTGCATCGCGATTATATAGCTCCAGCACATCAATGAAGTTTGTGCCATTGACGGGATCGCCACCAATGCCTACGCAGGTACTCTGTCCCATACCTCTATTTGTCAGCTGCCAAACAGCTTCGTAGGTGAGTGTACCTGATCGTGATAGAACACCTACCTTACCAGGTTTGTGGATGTGCCCTGGCATAATACCAATTTTGCACTCACCGGGAGTAATGACTCCCGGGCAATTTGGCCCTACAAGACGCGTCTTCTTGCCGTTCATTGCTCTTCGAACTTTCACCATGTCCATAACAGGAATGCCTTCGGTAATGCACACTACGAGGTCTAATTCAGCGTCAACAGCTTCTAAAATAGCATCGGCAGCAAAAGGAGGCGGAACATAAACAACAGAAGCCGTACATCCTGTTTTCTCGCGAGCCTCTAAAACTGTGTCGAACACAGGTAGATTCAAGTGTTTTGTGCCGCCTTTACCTGGCGTAACACCGCCGACCATTTTTGTGCCATAAGCGATAGCTTGTTCAGAATGAAATGTTCCTTGAGCTCCAGTGAACCCTTGGCAAATCACTTTTGTATCTTTGTTCACAATGATCGACATTAAACACCTCTCGCTGCTGCAACCACTTTTTTCGCGGCGTCAGTTAAACCATCTGCTGGCGTGATATTGAGTCCGCTTTTAGCTAAAATTTCTTTTCCCTTTTCGACATTAGTTCCTTCAAGGCGCACCACCAAAGGTACCTTGAGACCAATTTCTTTAGATGCAGCGATCACACCCTCCGCAATAATGTCACACTTCATGATCCCGCCAAAGATATTGACCAAAATCGCCTTCACATTGGGATCTTTTAAAATGATCGAAAACGCCGCGGTAACCTTTTCTTTGTTGGCCCCTCCGCCCACATCCAAAAAGTTAGCAGGCTCGCCTCCGTGAAGCTTAATAATATCCATGGTGGCCATAGCAAGACCGGCTCCGTTGACGAGGCATCCAATTTGTCCATCAAGTTTGATGAAGGCCAAATCATATTTTGAAGCTTCAATCTCGGCGGGATCTTCCTCAGTGAGATCGCGCATTTCAAGGATGTCAGAGTGCCTAAAGAGCGCATTTGAATCGAAGTTCATTTTCGCATCAAGAGCAATAAGATCGCCTTCTTTTGTCAGAACCAAAGGATTGATTTCTGCTATGGAGCAGTCTTTCTCGACAAACGCATTGTAGAGGCCCGAAAAAAACTTAACTGCTTTTGACACAAGTGTCGCCGGGATACCAAGCGCAAATGCAAGTTGACGTCCTTGATAAGGCATAAAGCCAGCAGCCGGATCAACCACAACTTTAAAAATCTTTTCGGGGTTTTTAGCAGCCACTTCCTCTATTTCTACTCCGCCTTCGCGGCTAGCCATAAGGATCACGCGCTGAGTTTGGCGGTCTAACACAGCCGCAACATAAAATTCTTTTTCGATATTGCAGGCTGCTTCAATATAAACTTGATTGACTGCCTTTCCTTCTGGACCTGTTTGATGAGTGATCAAATTCATACCGATCATCTTGCCAGCAAGTTCTTCGACCTCTTTTACGGATTTAGCAATCTTAACTCCGCCGCCCTTGCCGCGCCCGCCAGCATGTATCTGAGCTTTAACCACCCAAATATTGCCGCCAATTTTTTCAGCAGCAGCTGCCGCTTCTTTGCCTGTTTTTGCGAGTTGCCCACTAAGGGTGGCAACTCCATACTTTCTCAACACTTCTTTGGCCTGATACTCATGAATGTTCACGTGCTGCACCTTTCTCATCAGGAGAGGCAGTTATCTAAACTATCTCAAGTTAATTGAACAAAAGATTTAAAATCTGGTGCCAATGTCTCTTATTACATCATTCCCTTAACGGCATTCACAAGTTCTCTCACCGCATTTACGGAGTTTTCTAGTCCAGCTTTTTCTGTTTCGTTAAGTTTGATCTCGATGACTTTTTCTAAGCCATTGCCGCCCAACTTGCAGGGAACTCCCACAAAAAGACCTTTTACTCCATACTCACCGTCTAGTTCGGCAGCACAAGGGAGAATCCTCTGTTGATCCTTTAATATTGCTTCTGCCATTTGCACGGCGCTTGCCGCAGGAGAGTAAAAAGCTGAGCCGGTTTTCAGTAGTCCAACAATTTCTGCGCCACCCTTACGCGTGCGATCAACAAGTGCTTCTATGCGATCAGCACTCATCATTTCTTGAAGGGGCACTCCTCCTATGGAGCAATGTCGTGGCATTGGAACCATCGTGTCGCCGTGGCCACCCAAGACGAAAGCCTGAATATCTTCTACGCTGACGTTCAATTCTTGAGAAATGAATGTGCGAAATCTGGCGCTATCAAGTACGCCAGCCATACCAATGACCCGGTTACGCGGAAAGCCGAGAGTTTCTTTGGCGACATAGGCCATGGCATCGAGGGGATTACTAACGACGATGACTACAGAATTAGGGGCATATTGCCGGATCCCTTGGCAAACCTCTTTCATAATTTTAGCGTTCGTGGCCAACAAATCGTCTCGGCTCATTCCGGGCTTGCGGGGTATTCCCGCAGTTATAATCACTATGTCAGAGTCTTTTGTGTCAGCATAGTCGCTCGTACCAATGACATTAACAGGGAAGTTTTCAACCGGCGATGCTTGAAGCAAATCGAGGGCCTTGCCTTTGGCAGTGCCTTCATTTACGTCAAGAAGTACAACGTCCCCAAGCTCTTTAGCGGCGGCCCAATGGGCACAAGTGGATCCAACAAATCCGGCACCAATAACCGATATTTTTTTACGTTTATGCATTTTTATCACCTCATCCTGTATTAAATTTCATTGGGCCAATTAGAGTCGCTTTTTTCTTACATGTTCTTAATTATTTCATCTCCAAATTCGGAGCATTTCAAAAGTGTAGCGCCTTCCATTTGTCTGTGGAAATCATAAGTCACTCTTTTACTTTGAATGGCTTTTGCTAGACCTTCTTCGACTTTCGTTGAGGCTTCTGACCAACCCATATACTCAAGCATCATGGCTCCAGAAAGAATCACTGATCCTGGATTAACCTTATCTTGCCCCGCATATTTAGGAGCGGTGCCATGTGTTGCTTCAAACACGGCGAATCCATCGCCGACGTTCCCGCCTGGCGCAATGCCGAGGCCTCCAACTTGAGCGGCCAGGGCATCGCTTATGTAGTCGCCATTAAGATTAGGCGTCGCTAAAACAGAATACTCTTCTGGTCGCAAGAGAGCCTGCTGAAACATGTTGTCAGCAATGCGATCTTTGATAACGACTTTTCCGTCCGTCGAGGCTCCGCTCCAAGTTTCTTCTTCAGTGACGATTCTGTCTCTGAAGTTCTTCTTAGCAATATTGTAGCCCCAATCCCGAAAAGCTCCTTCAGTGAATTTCATGATATTGCCTTTATGAACCAGCGTCACACTAGGTAACTTGTTTTCAAGAGCATATTCGATAGCCTTAACGACAAGACGTTCGCTACCGAACTGACTCATAGGCTTGATACCAATCGCAGAATGAGGGCGTATTTTCTTACCCCACTTTGCAATCGTTTCGATAAGCTCATTGGCTTCTTTCGAATCTGCTTGCCACTCAATGCCGGCATAAACGTCTTCGGTGTTTTCTCTAAAAATAGTCATGTTGACTTTGTTGGGCTCTTTTACCGGAGCTGGTACACCCTGATACCACTTCACTGGCCTGATGCAGGCGAAAAGATCGAGCTCTTTTCTGAGTGCCACATTGATTGAGCGAATTCCTTTTCCAACAGGAGTGCCGAGCGGGCCCTTAAGGCACACAACAAATTCCTTGATTGCCGTAAGAGTTTCTTCTGGCAAATATTCGCCGCCGTAGGTGCTGACGGCCTTCTCTCCGGCGTAAACTTCACACCAATGGATTTTCTTTTTGCCTCCGTAGGCTTTCTCTACGGCTTTATCTAAAACTTTTTGAGAGGCTGCCCATATATCCGGCCCGGTTCCATCACCTTCGATAAATGTAACAATTGGTTGATCAGGAACTTCGATCTTTCCATTTGTTGTGATTTTGATTTTAGAGCCGGCAGACGGTACTTTGACTTTGTTGTAATTTCCCATAGATTTCCTCTCAAATTTTGATTTTCTAAGAATAGCCATTGTTTCTAAGATGTTAACGTAGAACAATCAAATTAATCATGGAGCCATACTCTCGAAGTATTGCTTCGCATTAGGACAAAAACTGCGAATGATAGAAGCAAAAAATCTGTCGATACTGTTTGGCCGAAAGGTGATCTTCGAGAATCTGAATCTTTCTATTGAAAAAGGAGAGAGATTCACATTGATCGGGCCAAGTGGAGCCGGTAAGTCCGTCCTGTTGAAGTCTCTATGTGGAGTGCTCAAGCCTGCGAGCGGCACAGTAACTGTAGACGGAATCTCTATTTATGAGGCTTCCGATGCAGAGCGAAATAAAATATTAAGAAAGATAGGGGTTTTGTTTCAGAAAAATGCATTGTTTGATTCACTGACTGCCATTGAAAATGTTTGCTTCCCCTTAAGAGAAGTTACCACGTTGCAAAAACAAAACATTAGCGAGATTGGTTCAAATTTTTTAGAAGCCGTGGGTTTGGCAGAGGCCGCGCCACTGATGCCAAGTGAAATGAGCGGTGGAATGCAAAAGCGATTGGGCATCGCCCGCGCTTTGGCGTTGCGGCCCCAGATTATTTTCTATGACGACCCGACTGCGGGGCTCGACCCGATTACTAGTAAAAAGATCATCGACTTGATTCTGGGCTTACAAAAAAAAGATTCCTCAACAGTACTGGCAATTACAAATGACATGAACCGGGCATTTCAAATGAATGGACGTATCGCCATGTTGGTAGATGGCGAGCTCATCGTTTCAGGAGGACAAAAAGACATACTCGATTCGCAGGATCCGAGGGTCTATCAGTTTGTAAGGGGGCTTCGCGATGGCCCGCTTTCTGTGAGGAGCGCGGTTGTATGAGCTCCATCGCCATTTCGTTTGAAAATGTTGTGAAAAGTTTCGGGGCAAAAACCATCTTGCGTGGAGTCAGCTTTGAAATTTCAGCGGGGGAAATTGCATTCATTTTAGGTACGTCAGGCACTGGCAAATCGGTCACTCTCAAGAACATCGTGGGATTAATGAAGCCAGACAGTGGCAAAATCTTTATCGAAGGAAGCAACATAGCCGAATATAGTGAGGATGAACTTTTCGAAGTCAGAAAGATCTGCGGAATGGTATTTCAGCATCCCGCTTTGTTTGATTCGCTGAGCGTCTATGAAAATGTGGCTTACGGAGTCCGGCGCCACTTTCGTGTGGACGAAGCGGAGCTAAGGTTGAGAGTCGAAAAAAGTCTAACTGCTGTCAACGTTTCGGGGCTCGACGATGAGCTTCCGGCGGCGCTTTCGTATGGAATGCAAAAACGGGTGAGCCTTGCTCGAACTTTAGCTGTGCAGCCGCGTATCTTGCTTTTCGATGAGCCAACAACAGGGCTTGACCCCGTGACGACGAGTGCAGTGAACTACTTAATTCAGAATCTCTCAAGAGAACTTAAAACAACCTCAGTAGTTGTTAGTCACGATATGAGGTGCGCGCTCGAAATCGCTGATCGCGTGATCGTACTAGATAAAGGACAAGTCATCGAAAACAGCTCTGTCACAGATATAAAGAAATCTCGGCATCCCCTTGTCCAAGAGTTCCTTGCAGAAATTCTCGCTGAGGAGAATATGGTTTGAGAGCCTGGGCTGGTTCAATACAACTGATTGTTGCGGATATGGGCGGCTGCATGTTGTTCTTGGGGGAGGTTTATCGCCGGTTTTACGCCTTAGCACAGCGGCGCCACCTTGTATTTGATCAAATCTATCAAGTTACACTTCAAAGTTTGGCAACAACAGCCCTTGCAGGTTTCTTTGTTGGCGCGATTATGACGGTCCAGTTTACTCTTCAGGCAAAATCTTTTGGCGCCTTAGGATTTCTTGGAGGTCTTGCTACAAGCGCGACCTTTCGCGAGGTAGGCCCTTTGTTAATTGCTTTCATGTTAAGCGGAAAAGTGGGCGCTTATACAGCAGCCGAACTTGCAACTATGAAGGTGACCGAACAAATTGATGCCATCCGCTGCCTAGGGGCAGATCCCATCGTAGAAATTATTCTTCCCCGGTTTGTTGGCATCATCATAGCCAGTTTTTTCTTACTACTTATGGGGCTCATTATGTCAACCGTTGGTGGTACTTTGCTAGCTATCATGTTTTCTGGGGTCAGCGTTGAGGAGTATTTGCGGCACATACCCACAATACTTAACCCGCTGTCTGTTTTGAGCGGGGTATTTAAATGTGCTGTTTTTGCGTTCACGCTCGCTGCCATCTGTACTTACAAAGGCTACACAGCCACAGGGGGCGCCCGTGGGGTTGGAAGAGCTGTAGTGAACACGGCAGTGGCGACGATGATAGGCATTGTGTTAACTGATTGGTTGACCAGCTATATTTTGGATCAAATTTTAAAGGCATTTATTTTATCTTGAACAGAGGTCAAGTGTGATTGAGGCGATAGGCCGAAATGTCATCTTTTCGTGGGAATGGTTAAAAGATTTCTTACTGCTTTGGGTGAATGCATTCGCCAATGCAATTACTCCTCCGTTTCGGAAAAAAGACATTTTAGCTCAGCTTTACTTTGTGGCGAATCAAAGCCTGCCAATAGTCGCACTTTGTGTCAGTTTTGCGGCCATAGTTACAATTATTGAAGCCTCATTTCACATGAAGCTAGTGGTGAAAGATGATTCTCTTGTACCGGGTTTTGCAGCTCTTCTTATTTTAAGAGAGCTTGGCGCGGTGCTTGCGGCGTTACTTGTTACTTCGCGCGTAGGCGCCGGGCTCGCCGCCGAAGTCGGTAGCATGAAAATAACTGAGCAAATCGATGCATTAAAGGCGTTAGGAATCGACCCAGTTCGTTTTTTGGTGGTCCCCCGACTGATTGCATCGATTTTAGGGGTGATGGTCCTTACGATTTTTTCGAACTTCGTCTGTATTCTTGGAGCCATGTTGGTGTCAATATTCTCTCTCGGCTTTACCGCGGGCGCATTTCTCTCTGCGATGAACCAATTCGTCGAGTTCAAAGATTTGCTTTTTGCTATGATTAAAGGAGCCTGCTTCGGAGCTGTGATCCCTATAGTAAGTTGTCACTATGGTTTTCGTTGTGAAGCGGGCGCAGAGGGAGTCGGACGAGCAACAACTAACAGCGTGGTTGCAAGCTCGATACTGATTATTATTTTAGATTTCATTTTAGCCTGGATTTTTTCGCACTTTTACTGAGATGCTAGGATATGGAGAATCACAAATTTCGTTCGCTGAACGCAAACATATAAAAAGTCGAGAACGCGTAGGAGTTTTCTTTTCATGAAGTCTGAATACAAAGTCGGGTTGTTGTTTCTTGTCTCTGTAGGGTTGGTTATCGTATTTGCATTTGCGATCGGAGCTTTAGGTCCTTTTCGAGATTCCTACAAGTTAACCGTACTCTATAATTTTGCCGGCGGGATAGAAGAGGGCTCACCTGTTCGCGTGATGGGCATTAAAGTCGGAAAGGTGCAGCGAATTCGCTTCGAGCCGGGCTTAATCTCCCCAAGCGGGGAAGAAGTTCAGCTCGCTATCGATATCGCGGTCGATAAAAAAGCATGGCGCACAGTTCGTAGTGACAGCCAGTTTTTTATTAATATTGCAGGGTTAATAGGAGAGAAGTTTGTAGAAATCACCCCTGGTCGCCAAGAAAGCCCTCAGCTCGCTGATGGGCAACTTGTCCGCGGCGAAGATCCCCCTCGCGTCGACCAGTTACTTTCTCAAGGATACGGATTAGCCGGAAAGATCCTAGAAATGGTCGAAAAGAATGAGGGCAAGTTTAGCGACACGATTTTCAAACTCAACGATCTCGTAAAGAACGTTAATAAGACTTTAGTTCTACTAGAAAAGGCCACACATAAAGTTGAAGTGAACCGCCTGCTCCAAAATATGGTGAAAATCACTGATGATGTCGCAAAAGTCAGTTCGAAAATGAGTTCAGAAGAAGCTCAAAAGACCTACGATTTTATCCATACCCTTATCTGGCGATTGGAGCCTCTTGATAAAGAGGCGATTAAGGAGTTTTTGCAGGAGGAAGGGGTTCGCGCCCGCATCTTCTAATCCTGCTTCAGATAAGCTTCGTATTTCTTCGTCAGCTTCAGGTTCTCCCTCGTTGCGGCGTGGTTAATCCACGCCTCACTCGCTCGCCCTTTGCTTCCTTGAACTACTTGCTTGATCGCGCGTGGGGGTACCACGCCTCGAAACTCTCGAGCTGCGCCTGCTTTTCTGCTCGTAATCTGTACGTGCGTGATCATATCTTCTGGACTAATGGTCTGGAATTAACAGAAAAATCTTACGTTTTAAACTCAGATTCGAGTTTCGAAACCCGCGAATGCAGATTTCGGACACAAAAAAAGCCCCTGGTTTCCCAGGAGCTTTTGGTTTTCGTAAGCAACCAATGGCGACTTACATCTCAACAGCGGCTTTAGCTGTCTTTCTACGAGTTGCTTTGCGGCGAGTAGCCTTTTTCTTTCCAGCTTTACGAGTCGCCTTCTTAGTGGCTTTCTTCGTAGCTTTGCGGCGAGTGGCTTTTTTCGCTGCCTTCTTAGTTGCCTTCTTTCTTGTAGCTTTCTTAGTTGCTTTCTTCCTTGTTGCTTTCTTCCTTGCTGCCATTCAGTCCTCCTAGGATAGGCAATGTTGTTCTATACAAAGCGTTCGCTTATCTAAAAGTCTTCACGCTGTGATTATGATCGTCAACATAAAGTTTCTACTTAAATGTTTTTTTTTGCACTTTCTCGATAATGTATGCTTTCAAACTTCATCATCACATTCTTGCTTTCGATTTTCGGTTTTCAATCCGTCATTCGAAGTTTGTATCAATTTTTGTCATCGAAGTTGCGTGCAGAAAAAGCGAAGACAATTTTTGTCATCGCAATTTCACTGCTTTTGCTCGTAACTGTGTACTTCACGACGATATTTCTGCTGTTTATCTATTTCGGTTCACTCGTCACAGAATCAAAACTGTGGAATGCGTGGAAATTTCGCAACACTCAACGCAAATTTGTCAGAGAAATTCCGCACTTTTTGGACATGTCGATATTAGTGATGAGATCTGGAGCTTCCGTTCGACAGGCTTTGGTGTTTGGTTTTGAGTCCTCTCAAATCCCGATACCTGACTTATCCGTTAACAATGTGACTCACTTTCAGCGCAGAGGTGAGAAACTTCAGGTGAACAATGAAGATGTCATACTGCTCGTCGAGAATTTGGTGATTGTTTTGCAGTCGCCCCATATTGCGCTTAACTCGCTGGTAGAATTGCGTGAGCATTTTCAGAGAATCAATGACTGTCGCCGCAAGTCCAAGGTCTTACTGAGGGGTTCAAAGATTCAAAGTGGTTTCATGGTTGGGATTTATCTGCTTCTCGCCGCCTTCGTGATCAGCCACTTCCCCTTTGAGCGAGTCGCGGGATACCTGGGCAGTTCATTCGTGCTCTTCTTAATCGGAACGGTCGGAGTCTTTAAAGATCCAAAAATCCTATGATGAAAAATGCGAGTAAGTTTGAGGAGCAAAGCATAATGAGGAGCAGGAGTAAATTTGAGGGTCCAAAAATCCTATAATGAAAGAGCGGGAGTAAGTTTGTGGTAGCAATAGGCAAGAGAAGAAAGAGAATTTCAACTTTGAATGAACAAATAACCCTCTTCTCTCACGTGAGATTAAGTATGATGTTGGGCAAGTCGTTCCGCTCGTCGCTGCAAGCCTTTTGCAGACGTTACAGCAGAACTCGAACGGCTTTAGCTCTGCTTGGTTGGCTAGTCCAAAAGGACATAAAAGCACATCAGACTGATAATGAGCTCAATGCCGACCTAAAACCCTTTGAATCGCTCTTTTCATTGGGTCTCGAAGGTCATGCGGTCTTTGAGTTACTCGGCACTCTGCGCAGCGAGCTTTCTTCTAACTTAGATGCCCTTTTGCAGGAGGAGCTACAAGAGAGTCCGTACTGGCAGCTTTTACCACTGCTATTGTTTCAGTTTCCGGCGATATTCTTGCTTTTGTTTGGTCCTATAGTTGATGAACTGGTTCGTCACTTGAGTATGTGATGATTGCAAGGATGCTGTCGCACAGGTTTTGATGCCAATTGCTTGGCTCAACAGAAAATACGAAAGGAAATCATGGAAAATTTTTCGACAAACTACTTTGGCACCTCAGGGCTTCGTCGGTTTACTAAACTTCAGATCTGTCTATATATATGTATTGTCTTCGGAGGCTCTATTGAAGGGGAGAGTTCTCCGAGAGTAAAAAACATACTTCGTGCTAAGAGTCTCGAGGAGTATCGGCAACTAGAGGCAAGTGATTTCGGAAAACCTGCAGTTAATTCCAAAGTCTGCGAGAAATCCTACGTCCAGTTGATGACTCGAGGTCAGGCTATGAATTTATTGAAACGAAGCAATCGACTGACGAAATCGTGTACCGAAGACCTCCGATCGCAGATTGAAAGGCTTGATTACGCCAGTTACTGAGTGAAACTCCGACCCCATGCGCAATTAAACCCAAGATAAACGACATTGATCAGCAATATTGTCGCGGATATATTGAATGCGTGGGGAATACAAAATCCAGTTCTGCTGACAAAAGGAAAGAGCAAGTTTCGACCCAAGCTCTGCTAAACTCTATTGAAACGCCACGTAGCGAAAGCAAGCGCAGTTTCGAACCTATATTAAAAGAGCTTGGTATCTTAGAAATTCAAAGAGATCCCGTAAAATCCGCCGAAGCAATCCTGGCAGCCCTGGGCTATCAGCCCCAAGAAGAGGCAGATTCCAAGGATGCTGTCATAGACGCAGAATAAAATCTAGAATAAGACAGACTTCGAGAAGGATTCTCTCAAGGAGGTAGCTTTGCGTACGGCTGATAATTTGTTGGACCTCATCGGTCACACCCCCCTAGTTAAGCTAAACAGGTGTATACCGGAATCTTCACCGCACGAGTTCTATGCAAAACTAGAATTTATGAACCCCGGCGGCAGCGTGAAAGATAGGATGGCGCGAAATATTATCGAAGACGCCGAGAAACGCGGACTCTTGAAGTCAGGTGGTACAATCATCGAAGCTACATCGGGAAATACCGGAGTCGGTTTGGCGATGGTTGCATCAATTAAAGGATACAAGTGCATATTTACCATTTCCGAGAAAATGAGCGACGAGAAAATCAATACGCTGAAGACTCTCGGCGCGACAGTGATCGTCACGCCAAAGGGCGTTGAGCCGGAAGACTCAAGAAGCGTTTACTCCGTGGCGGAAAAGCTCGCCAAGGAGATTCCAAACAGCTACCTCACAAATCAGTACCACAATAGTGCCAACCCTGAAGCTCACTACAAAACAACTGGACCTGAAATATGGGAGCAAATGAACGGGAAGATCGACCTCTTTGTTGATGGTGCTGGAACGGGCGGCACAATTTCAGGTACGGGTCGCTTTCTTAAAGAAAAGAATCCAGATGTAAAGATTGTTTGTGCTGACCCGGTTGGAAGCATTTTGTACGACCTTTTCTATCACAAAGAAATCAAACAGCCCCCGGCACCCTTTCTCGTAGAGGGAATTGGAGAGGACATGCTTCCTAAGAACGTGCAGATGGATGTTCTTGATGACTTTGTACAAGTATCTGATCGCGACACCTTTCAGACCACTCTCGAAATAGTAAAGAAAGAGGGAGTCTTTGCCGGACCTTCCTCTGGCTGTGCTTTGAGTGCAGCGATTCAATACTCAAAGAGATGGACTCAAAAGAAAAGGATTGTTGTGATTTTTCCTGACTCTGGTTCAAAGTATTTGAGCAAAATAGGCAATAGCCAGTGGCTCTTTGAGAATGGTATTTTTGACCAAGAAAATCCCGAGCGCCGATTTTCTCATCTCGAAAATCAGCTCACAAAGATGAACGTGCCTTCTGAGGGGTTGCCAAAAGTGGCGAGAGAAGACTTGGCGACTGTTGCGCTACTAAAGTCTATAGATTCTGAGTATTTTGTCGTTGAAGGATCGCAAAAAGATTTTAATGTCTATTCAACTAAAGAACTCATGCGCTCTCTCAATTAGAACTTCCTCTAGAGGTCAGAATAGAAACTGAGTATAAGGACAACATCAAATGAAAAAGAATTTGGAATTTGGATTTGAAACGCTCGCTATTCACGCGGGACAAGCCCCTGACCCATCGACGGGAGCCATAATGACGCCGATTACATTGGCATCGACTTTTGTTCAGGACTCCCCCGGTGAGCATAAGGGTTACGATTACAGTCGCGCCGGAAATCCTACGAGAAAAGCATTAGAAGATTGTATAGCGGCGCTTGAGGGCGGCAAATACGGTTTTGCGTTCGCCTCGGGCTGTGCTGCTACTTCGACGTTGGCAAGCCTTTGGAAGTCGGGAGACCACATCATTTGTGGTGACGATGTTTACGGCGGCACTTTTCGTCTTTTTGATAAAGTGATTAAAAACTTTGGAATCGATATTTCCTATGTAGATTTAACAACGGCAAAATCTTTTGAGTCAGCAGTTCGCCCGAACACTAAGATGGTTTGGATGGAGACGCCAACAAACCCTATGTTAAAGTTGGCCCCGATAGAGGAGATATGCTCAGTTGCTAAAAAGAAGGGTATCGTCACGGTAGTAGACAACACTTTTATGAGCCCATTTTTTCAAAACCCATTGGCATTGGGTGCCGATGTTGCTTACCACTCCACAACGAAGTTCCTTAATGGACACAGCGATGTGATTGGGGGGGCGGTAGTCCTTAACGACATCAATCTTGCCGAGCGAATCCAGTTTTTGCAAAAATCAATTGGAGCGATTGCAAGCCCTTTTGATTCTTACATGTGTTTGAGAAGTATCAAGACTTTGCCTCTTAGAATGCGAGCCCACGAAAAAAACGCGATTGCAGTGGCCCACTTTTTGGAAGCCCATCCAGGTGTGGATAGCGTTATTTATCCTGGTCTTGAATCGCACCCTCAGCATGAGCTTGCCAAAAAGCAAATGAGCGGTTTTGGAGGTATGATAACCTTTAAACTAAATGGTGGCATTGAAGAATCTCAGAAGTTTCTTAAAGGTTTTCAGATTTTTGCTCTTGCAGAAAGTCTCGGTGGTGTGGAGTCACTCATCGAGCACCCCGCCATCATGACCCACGCAAGTATTCCAGCGGAGAACCGCAAAGCATTGGGGATCGCCGATAATTTGATTCGAGTGAGCGTAGGCGTGGAGACTCTCGAAGATCTTTTGGGAGACCTGAGCGAAGCCTTTGCTCGAATAGGTTACTGAACGGCGGAGGTTCGTTAGGGTATCTGCCCGGTAAAATCGTAAAACACATGAAACGGCAAAATAGCTGGCGCTTGCGGGCAGCAGGCTTCCATGAAGGCCGCCGCTAGCCTACTAATCCCAAGCCTTGGCGCCTTTGGCCATCAATACGTCTTGCCGCGTATTCATTGAAGCATCAGAGCAGTAGGATTCTTCATTCAATCTGTAGTCGTCCCATAGTGGTTCTGACAATCGGCCATGGGCGCTTGCCTCTAGCTGGCGATGGACCTGTGGATGAAGACCTCGCGACGCCATTTTTGAGAGAGCTTCCGCAATCTCAGTTTTCGCTAACATCAGGTGAGCTGGCAGCACTCCAGTCACAATATCCATCTCTTCACCGAGATCTCTAACTACTTTGAAATAATTTTCGCGCATCTCGTTGAAGAGTTCGTAAGGATCGTGGTCGACCTTGGATACATTTACGATGTTCTTGCTCTTTTCAACGTTAAGAGCTGCTTGGCTCAGTTGATCAGCCAATTCAACCTGCCGTTGCTCAAGGTGTACTATAGAGGGGTACAACGGGTTGGACTTCGTAGGGTAGAGCGCAGCCCTTGCGACGGCTCTTGTTAAATACCATCTGTGATGATGGTATTTGGAAGTCTTTTCAACTTTACCAGCTTCACTATTCCAGGAATTATAAAAAAGGAATTGGGATTGAGTAGGTAAAGTTTCCCAGCCTCCAACTTTTTGTCGGTAATCAGGCTTCATTTGCTCAAACGGAAAAAGGTTGCCAGTAACGCCCACGTCTGAGTCAACCAACACCATGAAAATCGTTCCGTCGGCTTCTTTATTTTTATAAGAATGAGACAGCGTCTGATATATACGGTCGTCCCTAATCTTTACGAGGTCTTCTCTTTGTGGCTCGTCCAAGTCGTCACCATTTTCCGGACTGAGCAATGATCCCGGATAGGCTATTCTTCCAACATCAAAAGTTATTTTCGTGCCGCAGGTTTTTTCTACAATTTTCTTTATAGGCAAGAACATGCTTTCGGCTAATTTAAAGTCGCTATGTTTCTCAATATTCTTTTGTTCATTGAGGTCTGAATAAGCTTTAGCTGCATAAGCATCCAGGCTTTTGTGTTTTTTGATTTTCTTATTTGATAGCTCTTCAACAATTACGAGCACGACGTGAATGTGTCTTCCCCCTTGGTTACTCGGGGCAGATGAATAATAAGACTTACCGCGAGAAAAACTCGATTTTATCAAATGTGAATCAGCACCAGGAAAATTATAACTCCTTTGGGTGCTTTCGGCGGTGGTAACGGAGGGCCCGTCTGCTACCGCTGATGCGACGCGGTTTTCGTCGATGATGCAGAATAAATCACTGTTTTCAGAAGCCCCCGCGCCTCCCCCCAACCCCTGAGCGGCAACCCCCTGAGCGGATTTAAAGCATTTATACCCAGTTGGTATTTTTGACCCCGACTGGGAAATCGCAGTGAACAAAGAAATCGAGCCAATGACGAGAGCATACTTACCAAGCACTTTGCGGGTGTTTTTTGACTTTCGAGGGTCCACAAGTGAGGGAGTCTTGACAATCGAAAACACTCTTTTGACCCTTGTTTTTCTTGGATCGACAATATGGTTCACTTAAGCTTTCTCCTATAAAACACCGTTGTAGGAAATTCTAGGTAGTCTTATTTTGGCATTGGTAAAAATTTAAGGGAGGTGGGCTCAGACATCAAATTTTTCCCTAGCTAGGCGGCAAGCTGGGTAGAAAAGTAAGGTTTGGCAGCGAGTCACTTTATTCAATCCATTAAAATAAATTATAGTTCGGCGCATTATTGTTGGCGCTGGCTACGATTTAGCCACCTGCCGAGACCAGGGGTTAGGAGAATTCAATGGCAACAAAAGGTACACAGAGACTAGGGGCAGTTGCCCGGTAGGTTTAGTGTAATGGTAACAGCCCCAAGGTCTGAGTTCGGCGAAGTAGGTCGACGCCCATTGACTCGAGTTTCGACTAAAGGTACTAACATCTTTCACTTCCAGGCCAGATAGCTCAGTCGGTAGAGCAGAGGACTGAAAATCCTTGTGTCGGGGGTTCAATTCCCTCTCTGGCCACCAGTTTCACTGGGTTCTGACCGGAGTAGTGCTGGCTCTTCTCACGGCTCTTCTCACTTAACTGTAGATAGTTTCAAAAAGTTCAGGTAGCCCACTTTCGTCGATATTTTGGTCGCACGCTGAAAAAATGGTAAGTTCGCTCACTTCGGTGGTAAGCATTGAGTCGATTCTGTAAAATGGTCTCATGTGGTTAAAAGTTCTAACTCTAATTTTGCTAAATTTTGGCACCTTTGCTTTTGCATCCAACTCGAGTTGTAAATGGGTCCTTGATAATGCTCCGGCCTTTTACGCCATGGGAGTACCCAACAAAGCCTACCAAGCTGTCGTTCAGAGTAAATCAAAGCTCTTATTTGATACGTTCCTGGGAATAGATGGTCTCACCATTATTCCTAAGGCTTACAAGCGACAAAAAAGGAAGCTGAGTGAAAACAACAAAATTCAGGCAGACGTGTTCAGTGCCCATGACTACTCCAGCTATGCCCTATGGTATTTGCGAAAACACGAAAAGAATATACATCCAAGCGTAACAAATGAGAGATCGTCCTTTCAAATGAGGGATATGGAAGTGATAGACCTAGGAAGTGGGTCGCCAGTCGCGTCGCCATATATCCGCCTTTTGGCTCACCACTTCAGGGCAAATTCTTACATAGGTGTAGATACGGCCGTTAAAAATGAAACAACAATCGAACAAGGATACGAGCAAAGTAAAGACTTTGATTTAAAGGTTAAGTACGTCAAAAAAGATCTTGTAAAATTCTTGCAAAAGCTTAGGCAATCCGAAAGAAAGAGAATGTTTGTGCTTGTTGGAATGCAAGCCGTAGATTGGAAGAGTGCGAGCGAATACGTAGAAACGGAGTACTTAAACCGCGGAAACTTTCAGTTAGTTTCGCACGCTGTATTTGATGCCAACGGAAATTTTGTAGATTTCAGGCCCGACCAGCTGTACCCGAATCTAATAGCTGAACTGATCGCCGAGCTTGAGACCGCGGGAATGACAAAAGAAGAAATTGGAGTCCGCTTGCTTAAGGTCATCGAAAATAAAAAACAAGAACAAGACCGCTACTTTACGAGTCTATTGGAAGCCTTAAGGGCGACTTCGGCCCCAGGAGATGTTCTTTTACTTGGTCCCGCCACAACAAAGCTTGATTTTCAATCAGTAGGATTCCAGCCCGTTGATCGACGAAGTGAACCCGGCGGCAACTTTATGCAATCTCTATTTTCAACACCAATTGGTGAACTTATTCAATACTTCGAAACGTACGTTTTGCCCTAAGGTGAATCAACTAGGGTCCGCGGTGGTGCCTGAGTAAATTCAGTTTAGAATGAGATGGGCAAATTTAAGGTAGCGCAGTTCGGGGCACGCATGTGGATAGGGATGATCGGATGCTTGGCCGGACACCCTCATAATTTGTCCCGTCCGCCTGGCGCGAGACAGAGTTTCGTTAATTATTTCTGTGAAATCTTCAAAATCAACATGGCTAGAGCAAGAACTTAACGAGAGGCCACCTCGGCTAATCACCCGCTTAGCAGCCATTGCAAACACATCTATGTACTTCTTTATTGCGGCAGATTTTTGGTCCTCAGAGTGACTCATTGAAGGCGGGTCAACAATAACATGACACCACTTATCCGAAGTCGATGCCAAAAAATCAAATGCATCTTGGCAAACTCCCATGTGATCTTTAGGGTCAAGACCGTTGAGAATCCAATTGCGGTTGGCCAAATCGATTGCGCCATTTGCTATATCAACGCTAGTAACACTTCTTGCCCCGCCAAGGCCGGCACTCACAGAAAAACCCCCTGTGTAACTAAAAATGTTCAAAACGCTGGTGTCCTTGCTAATAGAGCGAACAAACTTTCGGTTTTCTCTTTGATCAAAAAAGAAACCCGTCTTTTGGCCGCTCGCAATATCGACCAAAAACCTCGCGCCATTTTCTAATATTTCAGTTTCGCCGCAAGGAAGGCTTCCTACTATTAGATCTAACTTTGAATCCTCTCCGCGGCGCCTCTTATGAACCACTGAGGTGCAACGAGAAACTTCAACTAACCATTTAGAGATAAGCTCGTTTGGCCAAAACTGCTCCATTCCAGGGCCGTCGAACTGCACAACAGCTATTTCGTTGTAAATATCGCAAACTAACCCAGGTAATAAATCGCCTTCGCCGTTTAACAGTCTGTAAGAGTTAGTCGAATCTTGAGCGAAGGCCTTGCGCAAATCCATCGCATCGCGAAAGCGTTTTCTGAAAAAACTTTCATCGGGACGCTGTGAATCTAAGGACAAAATTCGTAAACCAATCACCGACTGCGGGTCATAAATAGCCCAGGCTAAAAAACCTTTTGAATCAAAAACCTGGGTAAGGCAAGGTTGCGAAGATTTACTTTTGGGCTCGATCGAGTCTCTATAGACCCACGGATGCCCTCTCAAAATTGTCTTTCTCAAGTTTCGAGTAAGTTCTGTTTTGTGATTGCTGGTGAGGCTATACTCAGCAAATGTCATTCGAGTTTACCATTCAATGGGAGCAATCCTTTTAGATAATAAGAATGAATTGGTTTTAGAAAAGGGCCGACTCCCAAAAAACCCGCGATGTGCAGAAAGCGGGGAAGGGTGTGGACACTTAATGACTAAATGTCTTTTGCTATCAATAGCACTGCCTTTTTTTTGCGCATACGAACCCCATAATATAAACACAAGGTTTTCGCGCTCACGATTGAGTACATTTACAATTTCATCGGTGAATTGCTCCCAGCCGCGACCTTGATGAGAGCCTGCTTTACTCAGCTCAACAGATAAAGTGGCATTCAACAGAAGCACCCCTTGCTTGGCCCATCTGCTGAGATCTCCGTTTTTGGTTATTGGAACACCGAGGTCGGACGAAAGTTCTTTGTAAATATTTTGTAAAGAGGGAGGAAGGGCAACCCCCTCGCGAACCGAAAAAGAAAGACCATGAGCTTGCCCGGGACCATGGTAAGGGTCTTGCCCTAAGACAACAACCTTAACCTCATCGAGCGGAGTCAAATTGAGCGCGGCAAAATACTCCTTTGGCTGAGGGAATATTTGCTTACCCCTTTTGAGCTCCGACTTCAAAAAATCTCGAAGGTCATTCATATAGCTCTTTTGAAATTCGCTCTCAAGGGCGTGCCGCCAACATTCTGGGAGAGATACATTCACGCGACCCTCCGTCTTGCCAATTTGATCTGGTTGAAACTCGGTTGTCATCAATAACACCCTGGTTAATGTTGGGCCAACATCAGTAACAGCCGGCTACCGAAATGGCAATACAAGCGGCCAGTAAAGTGTCGCACCTCGGAGTGTGGGTTTGAACCAAGGATCTTGCCAACGAATCGCAGTGGGCGTAGCTTATAATGAAGCGGGGTTTTGTGCAGTTCATGAGAATTTCATAAGACCCCAAAACATTCGCAGTTTTTTAAAGTCACAGTGATTTTAAAAGATTTGGAGGTAAAATGTCTCAGTCAGTCGCGGGCAGCGCCCGCTCCGAAGTCTTACGTCAACTTTCTTTAGATTCTGTCCGCCAACGAAACTCTCCCCGAATTGGGAAACCCGTGTCGAGCTACTTCGGCGAACTGACATTCGGTTTGGGCAAAATGCGTGAAACTCTTCCGAAAGACGCCTACACCAGCCTCCTAAAAACTCTAGAAAAAGGTGAAAAAATGAGCCGCGATACTGCGAATGCGGTGGCTCAAGTTGTTAAAGACTGGGCGGTGAGTAAAGGGGCGACGCATTTTTGTCATTGGTTTCAGCCAATGACTGGCTTAACTGCCGAAAAGCATGATGCCTTTATTTCGATTCAGCATGCTGAACATTCTGAACTCTCTGTTGTTGAGCGATTTACTGGTTCCCAGTTAATTCAAGGGGAGCCTGATGCTTCGAGTTTTCCTAGTGGGGGAATGAGAACCACTTTTGAGGCGCGTGGGTACACAGCCTGGGATCCAACCTCCCCCATGTTTATTGTTGAAAGTGACTGTGGTAACACGCTTTGTATTCCTACGGTATTTTTTGGGTACCACGGTCAGGCTCTTGATACGAAAACGCCCCTGTTGCGATCATCGAACGCTCTTTCAAAAGCGGCCTGCGATTTTCTAAAGCTCATTGGGGATTTAGATACAAAGAAGGTCAGCGCCAGTCTCGGTGCTGAGCAAGAATACTTTTTGATAGACCGACGTTTTGGGCTTTTAAGACCCGACATCACAATGACAGGACGAACCCTTTTGGGAGCAGCACCGGCTCGCGGGCAGCAACTTGAAGACCATTACTTTGGTTCGATCCCTCCGCGAGTTAAAAGTTTTATGGTAGAGGTTGAAGAAGAACTCTATCGGCTTGGTATTCCGGTGAAAACTCGGCACAACGAAGTAGCGCCATCTCAGTTTGAAATCGCACCTATCTTTGAAGAAGCAAACATAGCTGTCGATCATAATCTACTAACGATGGAAACTCTCAAAAGAGTGGCCAGTCGCCACGGTCTGATTTGTTTGTTGCATGAAAAACCATTTGCCGAACTCAACGGAAGCGGCAAACACTGCAACTGGTCGCTTTCTAATGACAAAGGTGAGAACCTTCTTGAGCCGGGCCACACTCCCCACCAGAACCTGAGATTCTTAGCTGTGCTATCGGTGGTCTTGAAGGCCGTGTTCGATCGATCAGCGCTGTTGCGACTATCTATTGCTTCTCCGGGCAATGATCACCGGCTTGGCGGAAACGAAGCGCCTCCCGCCATTATATCTGTATTCTTGGGCTCTCTTCTGAGTCAAATTTTCGAGAATATCGAGAATCAGGTATCAACCGAATCTGTTAAAGAGAGGTTGATCAATCTAGGTGTAGGGCAAATTCCGCAGGTTGCGCAAGACTATACCGATAGAAATAGAACCTCTCCATTTGCGTTTACTGGCAACAAATTTGAGTTTCGAGCCGTAGGCTCATCAGCAAATATAGCTGTGCCGGTTACATTTTTGAATTCGGCAGTGGCAAGTGCCTTTGCAGAAGCGACAGCAAGGCTTAAGATCCTCGTTGGCAAACACAAAGACCGCGATGAGGCTGTGATGGAACTTGTGAGGGAGCTGAGCGCAGAATCTAAAAACATTAGATTTGAGGGTAACAATTATTCTGAAGAGTGGAGACAAGAGGCCGAGAAGCGTGGGCTTCCGATTTTAATGAATACTCCGGCAGCTCTTGCGACTTTGGAAGACACAGGTGAAATTTCATTTCTTGTAGAAACAGGAGTTCTTACTAAAGATGAAATCGCGTCTCGTCATCACATCATAAGAGAGCGCTACGTTAAGACGGTTCTGATAGAGATAAATACTATGGTAGATGTCGTGGGCACTCAGATCTTACCTGCCGTGGAAGAACAGATTAAATCTGTTGCCGCAACGATCAGCTGCGTGGCGAGCGCCGAACTTAAAGGGCTTCTTTCTCAGAGACTTGAAAAGCTTGAGACTGCTGCCAGTCAGGTGTTAAGAGGTTTTTGGGATCTCGAAAAGTTTGTCTTAGAAACCTTAACCACTACTGAGGCGGAGCAAGAGAAGGCAATTGTCGAAAACGGCATTCCACTAATGAATAGCTTGCGTGCAGCTTGTGACTTCGTTGAAACGAGGGTCGATGACAGTGTCTGGCCGCTTCCGAAGTACCGTGAAATGCTATTTTCAAACGGAGTTTGAATCTTTAGGTAAATGTCAGCCAACCTAAAGAACCCGATCCGAGCACAAATTTTAAAATTCTTTTGGCCTCTGAAATTTCATAATGACAGGGGCTTTGCCGGAAAACTTGTAGCGCTTTTCGGCCCAAGGTAGACTTTTTAAGTCGTTATTGTCTGTGCCAATCCAAATGAACTCTTTGCTGAGGAATAAAGCTTCTTCAAGAGCATAGGGCGTTGGACCAAACAGAGGTTGATTGCTCTCAAAGAAAAACTCTTTGTAAGAAACCGAATCAACAACAGTTTTGCTTTTGAGATCATATTTTAGAATTTTGTAGGCGCTTCTTTCTAATATGTATAGATGTCCATTTTCAAACTGAGCATCTGAAAAGTCGTAACCATCGGTACCTTTGATGTCGAAGTCGCGAGTTATTTTTTGGCTCTTTAAATCGATTTCGTAAATTCGCCGTGGCTGTCTCTCTTTAAGCGCATAGAGAAGATTCTTTTGACAGTCGACGGCGACGCCCTCAATGCCTGCATTTTTCTTCCACGCCTCTTTTTTTGCCACATAGAAAACAACCTTCACGCTATCGGTAAGTGTAACCTTCAAAAACTTCTTCTCCTCGAATTCAAGTTTTCCCGTCCAAATGGTTTGATCATTTTCATCGGCAAGGTAGAGAGTGTTCTTACACATAGCTAGGGCTTCGAAGTCTGGCTTACTGGGACCTCCCTCTATAGGCAATTTTTTACGAAAGAGCAGCTGCGGACCATCTGATTCATACAGATAGAGAAATCTGTCCCAGGGCTTGTCGCTAAGAAGCAACAGATGATCATCAACAACCAAGAGACCAGAGAGGTCAAACGCCTTGGTACTAGGCCGTGGCGGTTGATGTGATGAGATGAGTTTCAATTTGTTTGAGGGATCATTTTGTTTTTCCGCCGCTGATGTAGCCATTGCCGATACGGCTAAGAGAACCAAAGCCGACGAGGCTACAACTTGGAATCTAAGAGAAAAGGAAGTAAAAAAATCTATAATACTATTTGCCATTTTAGAGGCTTCGCTCTTTTTGTGCAGCAGAGGCGGGACGTCTGAGCAAATAATCTAGCAACCAAGGAGTGTAGTGCGACAATTTCAAAGCCAAGCTACTCTCTAAATTTGGCAAGATGGTAGATTTGCCGCGTGAGAGCTCTTTTAAGGTTACCTTCGCAATTTCCTCAGGTGACATCAGCTTTGCTTTGCTCTCAAGATCGAGCACTTCTTTAGGCTTAATGAGATTTTCTTTTTCAAACCCTGGGGTGAGGGTATTGGGCGGGCAAAGTACGGATACTTTTACCCCCGAGGGCTTCACTTCGTTTCGCAAGGCCCAACTAAAACCCATGACTGCAAACTTCGAGGCGCAGTAATTTGTGTAACCAAAGAGTCCTAGATATCCTGCCATCGACGAAACGTTCAAAATGTGACCAGAACTTCTTTCCAACATATGCGGTAGGACGGCCTTTACACAGTTGACCGTACCAAAGTAGTTCAGCTCCATCATTTGACGGGCATCTTCAAGACTCTGCTCGTGAAGGTAACCTGGAAGGGCCATTCCTGCACAATTATAAAGGTGGTCAATATGACCAAATTTGTCGATAAGATGGGCTGCAGACTTGTTAACCATCTCGGGTAGAGTTACATCGAGTTTTTCAAAGTTTACTTTGCTATCCTGGAATACCCGGGTCGCGGTTTTAAACTTCGATTCGTTTCTCGCAGAAACAACAACTGTTGCACCAAGCTCGACACATTCTTTCGCTAGATGCAGCCCTATGCCTTCTGTTCCACCTGTGATCCAAATCACTTTCTCTTTGATATATTTATCTGTCTTCACTTTTAAAAGACCTTTCTAAAGAGGCTTTACGGAATGATTCGTTTGTTAAGCTCACAGTAATCCTGTGATTTAATTCTAAGAAATATCAAAATTGACGAATGCTAGGAAGTGCAAATCCACCTAAAAAATACTTCTTACGCCAACCCCAGATTCGAAGAGGTAAATTCTCTGTGTGACGTCAGTGAGTCGGGTTTCGATTTGGCCGGTGCGCAAAAAGAGGATCCAACGTATTGTTTTGGGGCCAAACTCCATTCTGCCCTCGGCGTAAACTCGCCAATGTTCTTTGAGCGTAAGGTTTGCAGTTTCATTAGCGACCGCATAATTTCCTTTAAGGGCGAGTATGATGTTGAAGCCCATCGGGCTCACTGTGAGTATCTCGCCGTGAAAAAGTAAATCGGAAGTTTTCAGCGTTTTGAGTTCAAATACAGTGCCGCTTAACTCAAATAAAGGAGACTGAAAGGAGCCATACCCCAAGCCTAATGAAAGGCCGGGGAAGTCAAGATACGTTAATCCTCCGAAAGATGTTCCGGTAAAGGATCCGCCGCTAAGAAAGCTATAACCCTCAGGCGCCGTATAGCTCATAGATAAGTAGTTTGCCAGAGCATGGAGCCTGAAAGCTTTAGCTCGAAAAAGCGTCCATTCGAGATCTGAAGTGTAACCCACGCCATTGTTAAGTGCCGCTGTCTGGCTTGAGGAGATAAGGGCCAGCTTATCAAAATGGCCCCCGACTTTCACTCCTATCTCCATGGCGGAGGACGCAAAGCCATACACCAGAATAAGAATAAGAATGGATGCGCTCAGGAATCTACGAATCAAAATTTTTGCCCCTTTAAACAGTCTAAAAACAGGGTGAGTTCTTAGCAAGCCTTACTGCATTTTGAAACTTCCCTTAAACAAGGTTAGAACCAGATATGGCTTCTTTTAGTCTTCGCATATTTTTAAACCCAGACCTCATAGACACGACTGAACGCACAGAGACCTTAGTTGAGAAAATATCAGTAGAAAAGATAGGTCTCGAGAAGAAGTTGGCTGAGAAGGCAAAGGCCACCTATCTAGATGTTTGTCCAAGGGTGATGCCGGTTGAAGATGTCATCGCGTTGGTAAAATCCGAAGCAAAAAAAAATAGACGCACAGAAAAAGCAGAAAGTTTGGGTTTAAGACACAGTACCGAAACAAGGTCCGAGACCACTGAAATCTCCATGATTCTGACCCGGATTGGTTGGAGACTCTTTTGGGTGGATCAAAGTGGTTTCAATGAATTTGGCCTCGACTTTCACTCCGGCCCAATGGTAGCCAGGCGAAAATCAGTTGGTAAGTTCCAGCCCCTTGCTAAAGCCATCGGTGGAAAACCCAACGAAAATTGCGTTATCGACGCTACTTGTGGTTTCGGCATAGACACTCTCGATCTATTGCAGCTCGGCTATAAAGTGTTGCCAATTGAGAAGAGCCTAATTACCGGTGAGCTGTTCGAAGAAGCGGTCGATAGAAGCCAAATTAGGAATGAGAATCTCCACCCTCTTGTTGTAGATGATGCTATAGCTCTTCTCGGCCTTACGGCAACACCAAGCGACGCAGGTAGGTTTTTTTGGTCTGAAACATATTCCCAATTTAGTGGCGGAAGACCGGCGGTGATTTATTTCGACTTTCTCTTTGATGATTTATCAAAAAAAGGCGCCCCCGACAAAAAGATGAAGCTTTTGCATTTGCTGGGAGACAAAATCCATACCCTCGAATCTGTTTTACAAAACAAATCACTTTTGAAGTCTCAGCCTGTATCTCGGTTGGTTTTTAAGATTCCTGCGGCGGAGGCTAGCAGCCTTCGAAAGTATGGCAGAATCTTTGAAAGCAAGATGGTTAGCTTCCTGATAACTCATCCCTGATTCATCTCAATGGCATGAGAAAGTCCTTCCAAAACAAGATTTGGCAATACAACGTCAAAGAGTCTCTCAGCTTCAAATAGCCTTGCGAAACCACCTGTTGCTAAAACTTTCGTGGAGTGTCCATTGAAGCATTCTGATTGGATGCGAGTTATAATTTCTTTCATCATTCCTACATGTGACCAATAAAGTCCTGATTGAATGCTTTGTGCTGTTGACCTTCCAACAACAGAGACGGGGCTTACTATCTCGACAGAAGGTAGCTTTGCTGTTTTTGCCTCAAGAGCTTCCATAGAGATGCGAACACCCGCAGTAATGACCCCACCTAAGTAGTCCTTGTCTTTGGTGACAGCACAAAAGGTTGTCGCAGTTCCGAAGTCGATAATTATAAGATCGGAGCCTGGGTACCTTTTAACGGCAGCTACTGCATTGGCAATTCTATCTGAGCCGACCTCGATCGGGTTGTGATACTTAATCCTCAACCCGGTTTTTACGCCCGCTCCAAAAATAAAAGGCTCAATTCCAAAGTATTTAAGACATGCGCCTCTTAATGAGTGAAGCAGCTGCGGCACAACAGTGGCAATTCCAATGCTATGGATGCCTGATGGCTCTATGCCGTTTTCTCTCACAATGCTTTTTAAAAAAAGTCCGTACTCATCCGATGATGAAGTTGATGTTGAACTCTTTCTAAAGGTGAACTTGAGTTCATTGGCGTTGTAGAGGCCTCCGTATATTTGACTGTTTCCGACGTCTAAGCAAAGTCTCACGACACTTCTCCTTTTTGAACTGGTACGTTGTCTATCAGTCGAACCTCGTCGATCCATGCAGCCACTAAGACGCGGCTCCAGCGAATCTCTAAATATTCGATCTTTTCACAAATTTCATTGAGGTTGCTAAGCGTTTGATTGTAGGTAGCCGTGCCATTTGCAAACGCTTTGATAAGTCCGTAAATGCGGGTGGCGCTTTCGGCCCCCTTTTTACCAAGCCTTTGATTGCGTGAGCTCATCGCAAGGCCGCCGGTTTCTCGCACTGTTGGACACGCGCAGATCTCAAGCGGAAGCAAAAATGATTCCGCCATCTTTTTAATGAGATACAATTGTTGAAAGTCCTTTTCACCAAAGTAGGCTCGGGTGGGTTGTACGAGGTTAAGAAGCTTGTTTACAACAGTTAACACTCCGCTGAAGTGGCCGGGGCGAAACTGACCGCAAAGTATCCTGCTGTCTTGTGTTTCCTCGACTAAAACTTCGTAACCGTTCGGATACATCTCTTCGGGCTTAGGCGCGATGAGAAAGTTTGCTCCCCATAGACTAAGCAATTTATGATCGGCATCTAGCGTTCGCGGATACTTCTCGAAGTCTGAGGGATCATTGAATTGAGTTGGGTTTACAAATATTGAAACGACGGTTCTGTCGTTTTCCTCAAGAGATTTTTCAATCAAAGAACGGTGCCCATCATGAAGTGCGCCCATAGTAGGCACAAAACCAACTGAATCACCTAGCTCCAAATGTCGCGACCGTATTTCACGCCACTCTTTTAGATCAACTATCCAGTCCGTCATATTGTGCTTCCGTAAGAGTGTTCGGCCGATGGAAACTTTTGCTGCCTCACTTCGTCAATGTATGCATTGATGGCGGCTGTCACCCACTCGAGCGAGTCTGCGTAGTTCTTCACAAACTTCGGTTGATGGCCAGAGGAGAGACCTAGGAGATCTGTTATCACAAGCACTTGTCCATCGCAGCCGGGGCCCGCTCCAATTCCTATAGTTGGAATCTTTAGCTGTTGCGTGATGTCACTGGCGAGCTGGGTCGGTAGACATTCTAAAACAACCAAGCTGGCTCCAAGTTGTTCGAGTGCAAGAGATTCCTCTTTAAGGCGCCTAACTGATTCAATGGTCTTGCCCTGAACTTTGTATCCAATTTGGTTGAAGGACTGAGGGGTGAGTCCCAAGTGTCCGACAACAGGTATGCCCATCAGTACTAGATGCTTAATGGTTTCCTCAATACCGAGGCACCCTTCTAGCTTTATGGCATTGGCTCCAGCTTTGAGCAGTCTCACTGCAGCTCGCGTTGCATCTTCTTGGCTGATTTGAAAAGTACCAAAGGGCAAATCGCTCACAATAAATTTTTCTGGAGCTCCTCGCCGAACGCTTTCGGTATGAAGAGCCATCATTTCTAAAGTGGCAGGCAGAGTCGAGGGATGGCCATGAACAACTTGGGCCACACTATCGCCTACCAAAATAATATCAATATCTGTCTTAGCTAGGATTTGGGCCGTTAGGTAATCGTAACATGTTAACATCGAGAGGGGCCTTACACCCTTAAGGGACAGAATTTCGCCTAGGCTCACGGACTACCTCCTTGAAAATTTTGATTGTTAGTTTGTAGAGTTCCTGCAACTGATTATCACGAAGACTTTGGATATTTCTTTGAAGAGTCTCTTCATCTGATCTAACTATCGGGCCAGTAATTGCCCCCTCTCCGCTCTCCATATAGTTTTTAAGACTCTGTAAAGCTAAACTTCTGAAGTCTTTTACCGGGATTGGTAGGCGCTGCTGCCAAAGCGAATCCATAGCCAATAACATAAGAGATATGCCCGAAGACCCCAACACACAAAGCGAATGGTATAAAGCGCGCTGTGCCTCTGGGATTTCAGAAAAAGCATTTTCGCGAAAAGCCGGCAAGTGATCGCAAAAGCTCGATAAACTGTTGGGACTCACAAAGCGGATATGATCATAAAACTGTTCGTCATAAAGTTTTTCAGAAGAAAAAGTCATTAACGGATGATACGAAGGTACTGGTTCAATATTAACCACCGCCGAGAAATGGCAAACGCTTGCCTGCGGCGCCCGTAGAGAAATTAGCTCAGCGGCTTCTTGAAGGTCTGCGTCGCGTGTTGCTAGAAGTACGTGGGTTGGAGAAATTGAGGTAGAGTTTCTCTGACTCTCTGAGATTTCTCTCCACGATCTGAAAGACACTTTCCAGGCAGGTTGTTTTTTTAATTGTAGCCAATGAAATAAATGGCGGCCGAGTCGGCCGTCTCCCACAATCAAGTAAGAGGTATTTGGAGGCATGGGTACCTGTCCTTTCAGATCAAGTCCTTGGATCTAGACGAGAATACCTGAAATCGTCCAGGGTGCAAACGTTCTATTGGCGAGTGTTGACGAGTGTGATAGCGGTTAAAGTATGAAAAAATGGCTTTGGATATTTATCGGAATTGTTATTGGTGGTTCGGTGTATGCGATTTTTACCTTTGGTCTTCGGCCAAAGACAATACCGGTTATCAAGCCTTCGAACTTCGAAAACTTTGGGGCGATTGGTGCGACCGCGGCAAAGCTTCTTTGGCCCAGATTGTCTCAATATTCCAATGTAGTTTTTCTTTTCGAGAACCGAGACTTTGGATCTGAGCAAATCTATTTGGCATTTCAGGTGGAACTCAAGTCTAGAGAACTTGAGTCACAACCCTCGTTTTCGCAAATTCCCCTCGTCAACGAGCTTTCTTCGCTCTCCTCAGGGCAACTCAATGTGTATGTCGTCAATCTGCAAACTTATTTGATCGCAGCCGATGCTGCCGAAAGGTGCGATCAGCTACCGCTTCTGGCCTTAAAGCAAATTGATTGCTCCGTTATCGTCCAGCGCTCCAAAATAGAGAACTCCACAAAAGTGAATCACGGAGAACTTGCCGCTACCATGGAACAAAAGAGTAAAGATGAATTCGTCATTTACTACTTGAAGTAACTTGAAAATTCTAGTGAGAATTTACAAACCAAAATGTCTCGAAGCTACTCACTCTCAACAAGCTCTTTAGGCTCTGTAACAATTGAGCGCGGCTCGTCTTCTACTTCATGGGCGAGAATTCTTCTGTATCCTCTAAAGTAGGTTCTAGATGAACACGCCAGTAGATCAGCCAGACAAGGCATGTAAATGCACGCGTATCTCTCTAGCTGAGAGGCAAAAAAGCTTTCTTCGTTGCCAATTCTCATCATTTCGCCCCACGTCGGGTTAAAGTGTTGCTGGTACTCAACAATCAGAGGAGAAATTTGGGCATCTATCTGTGATATTTCTTTGAGTACCTCTTGAATGTCTTCGCTGCCTGCATTGGCATCTCTTAAATCAACAAGTTTTTGTTCAAGAGGCTCCTTCTCTTTCATTTTTTCATTGATAATTTTGGTGAGTCCGGAAGCTTTTCTGCGAGCAACTAGCTCACCTTCTAATTCGTCAACGACAAGTCCGGTCCTCCAATTGCAATCCTTTTTTAAGCGAACTATGTCGCCGTAAATATGGTCGCCAATATAAAGAATATCTTCGGCGCTGACCTCAAGACTTTTTGTAAATAGGGAGGCCGAACCGCCATGGTAAACACCTGGGGCGAGTTTATCATCAAAGATTGTCATCGTTCCATCATCAAGGTTTACCTTAAAGAAATTCAGTTTATCCCAAAAAAAGCGAGGTTTTTGAGCTCCCACTATGACGATTTCAAAAAGCTCAGTCCAGCTCTTGTGCTCACTAAGAAACGGTGTAATCGCAAAGTCGAGAAGTGCCTTCGTGTAGTCAAAATAGGAATTAGTAAGGACGAACAATTTTTTTCCACTTCGTTTATAAATCTCAAGACTTCTCACAACATCAGGTTCGCAAACGACGAACTGACTGAGATTGCTTTTGACTTGATCTTTTAGCGAGTTATCTCGGTGGACCTCATCGAGGCACTGCTCAATATCAAATGAGATTGTCTCGTAACTTGGTAGTGAGTCTTTTTCTTTTAATTTGTCTTTGTAGTCGACGATCTGAGCGAACAGCAGAGCAAGTGATATAGAAAAGGCTGTATCTATGGCAAGAAAGTTGGGATCTGATAAATCTATATACGTTGTGCCATAGATTCTTTTTTGTTCGGCAAATTCTACACGACTAAGGCCGTGCATACATTCTCTAATTCCGCCAAATCGATTTACCTTTATCAGGTTTCCGCGGCCGCGATCGATGATAAGCCCCCGTATGACTTTATCGAAAGCAAAACTTAGCTGGCGAAGGGCAGAAGGATAGTTGCGCGTCTCGATGAGTTTTTTAACGATCAAACTGTGAGAAAGCTTCTCAAATTCTTCACTGTTGTACCGGACGAGTGTGTGGTCCATGTCAAAACCAATATACTGAATACGTCGCAAGTTAAGTGTTCGATTCACATAAACTTTTGGTTTCAATTGGCTCATTGTGTGCATCTCCTTAGGCCGGATGTTGTTCCCAGAGATTGATTATGTCATAATCTGAGCTTGTGATTGAGAGAAAACGTCCGAAGAAGTTAACAGATTCTGAAGCTATGGCAATGGCCATCGAGGAAGCCAAGAAAGGGTTGGGGCATGTTGCGCCGAATCCACCTGTTGGCTGTGTCATACTCGATAGAGAAGGCAGGCTCCTCTCAAAAGGTTTTCATCAAAGGTTTGGCGGTTCCCATGCTGAGATTGAGGCTTTAAAAGGTATTTCTGCCGATAGTGTTGAAGGGGCATCCGTTTTTGTGACACTCGAGCCCTGCTCCCATTTTGGTAAGACTCCTCCGTGTGCCGACAAACTAATCACTCTTGCTCTTCGCAGGGTTGTTTTTGGAGTTGTCGACCCTAACCCTGAAGTTTCGGGCCGCGGGGCTGAGAGAATTGCGAATGCGAACATTCCTATTAGCGAGTATGAAGACGAAAACGGAGCCAACCTAAAAGGCGATTTAGAGGACCTTATAGAAGTCTTTTCAATGAATCAGCGTTTGAAAGCTCCTTTTGTCAGCTTGAAAGTCGCGAGTTCACTAGATGGCCAGATGGCCTTGAAATCTGGAGAAAGCCAATGGATCACCAACGAGGCCTCTCGCCATCACGCTCATTTTTTAAGGGCTACCCACGATGCGGTAATTATCGGCAGTCGAACAGTCGAGATAGACGATCCAAAGTTGAATATCAGAAGAAGCGACTTCGCAGATCGGACTAACAAGGTAGTTGTAATGGATCCAGCGGGCAGTTTATTTAAGAAAAGAAAGGATCTTGCCCTTTACAAGGTAAGAGATCCTAAAGAAATTTTTTTCGTTGTTTCAGACAAGATGCCCGCCACGAACTCTGATGAGGTGAACATCATCAGACTGGCAGAGGAAGAGCCTGGTCAGTTCGATCTTAAAGAATTGTTGAAAGTTCTGTTTTCTACGGGAGTTAAGTCCCTTTTGCTAGAAGGTGGAAGCCACCTCTACGGAAGTTTTTTGAAGCAGCGCCTCGTGCATAGGATCTTCTATTATCAAGCTCCGATTCTATTGGGATCGACCAATGGGTTGTCATGGAGCTCCGGCATACGAGTAGGCCGAATGAGTGAAAGAATCTCGCTGAAGCGGGTCAAGATAGATCTTTTCGGAGATGACATTCTTGTTTCAGGTAGAATCGACTGAAAATCTATTTGTAGAATAGCAATAGTTACTGCTGTAGTCCTTCCCAAGTCTCAGCTAGTTTTTTTTGTAAGATCGCCTTTGAAAAGGGCTTTAAGAGATAACCTGTGACGCCACCAGCGATGGCCTCTGTAATCGTGCTCTTTTCTGCTTCAGACGTGACAATGATAAACGGAGTCGCGGACGCTGAAGGATGCCTGCGCACGTGCTTGAGGAAGTCCAAGCCGCTACCACCGGGCATATTAACATCACAGAGAACCAGGCCAACAGGAGAATTCGATTTAATAGATTCTTCGAGCTGACTGGTAGCCTCGGCTAGATTTTTGGCGGAGATAATCGATGTGTATCCGATTTCGCCTAAAAACATCTTCATCTGAGCGACTATTGTCTGAGCATCATCTACGACGAGAATCTTCGTATCAATCGGAAACATGGCTCCTCCAAAATACATGATAATCAATGCGGGCCCAGAATGTGAAGTGCAATCGACCTAAACTTGACTTTGATCTCTTGTACTTAAATGCTTAATAAGAGTGAAAAAACTTTTAATCCTTATTTCATTGACGGCAATGATTGGTTCTCCTCAAGCAACGGCCCAGGAGACGTCAGTAACCGATTTAGATCCAAACCATCTTGTGAGAGGCATCGAGTTTGGAGCTGGGTACTACGTTGTTCAAGGCCTCAACTTTAAATATGCAGCTGGCACAACCGACGTTGAAGAAAGCTATGATGGTGGATCGAGCGCTTCCTTTTTACTGCGATATTCGAAGATAGTTGAGGAGGGCTTCGGGTTTAACATTGGGGCCGTCTTTGAGCTACCCCGGACTTTTAAGGGGGTTACTGTTAAAACTGAAACTGGCGAGATGAATGTGACTGAGAGCTCTCAGTTTTCAAATTTTGTCATCGAAGCAAACGCCACCTTTTCGTTCGAGAGGGCCTACGTTTTTCTTGGACCCAATTATAGTATGCCCTTTTCGGTCGGAGGCTTCCGAGGAGCCGCCTTTGGCGGAGACTTCGGTGGTCAAGGCGGCATTGGTTGGCCTATCGGAACAGGACTTTCTAATCTCGACTTTGGTGGAGGAAGAATCACTATCGAACTAGCGGTTCAATACTACCGGTATTTCGTAAAGGATTATAGAGTTCAGGCAAATGTAGTTGGCGGTGGTAGTCAGTTTGTTGATATTACAACAGATGATGGCAGCATGACGGGCGGCAGTCTGAGACTTCTTTACAATTTTCCGTGATATAGAACTATTGGGTCTTATTTGAATGAATGGTTTGTTCCGGTAGCCTCACGCTCTCTAATTTGTAGAATGCGAGCGGTTTTTTCATTCTGAATATCAAACACCACATCGTGCTCCGAAATATACACGCCGTAACTCTTGTTGTGATGGCATTTTCTGCGATCAGATTCTGCCCGCGGATCGTTACGTAAGCACTCCATGATCAAAGTCTGACTTTGATTGTCGAGTTGATCAAAGTTCGCTTTCGCTGATTCGGCAACTTCTACTTCAAAAGTCTCGCGAGAACTTTCCGCACCCTCTTGAGAAATCCAACCCGAATTTGCGTCGCGAACAGAGTCCCAGCGAGGGATGTACGGTTTGATGTCTAAAATCGGAGTCTGATCCAAAATATCGTGCGCCTGTATGTGGATAAAGTTTCCCTCAATTCTGTCGAGTTTAACAACACTCATCCCAATGGCATTCGGGCGGTGTGGTGCTCGTGTAGCAAATAGACCTATTCGACGGGTCGAAAAGTGAGGTGGTGTGATTTTAGCCCTAAAGTTGGTCGAGTTGTTGTCATGAAAGTGATAGAGGACCCAAACGTGCGAAAACTTCTCGAGGCCGTCTAAGCTCTTTTCTGGCTGAAGGGCACGAGAAAGCTCAATCCTTCCGTGGCTTGAGGGCACTAGGCCAGGCTGTCTTGGAATAGAAAATTTCTGCTTAAAACAAGAGTGAAACAAACCAATGGGTCTGTATTGAATTTGGTCGACGGGCGAATTCTTTAGTTTGCGAATAGTTTGCTCGAACAGAATTTTTAACCACTCCGATTCCTTCTGAGTCGGCAAAGTTCTCAGAAAAAATGGTTCAATCTTTCGTAAAATATTCTTTTTTTGTAGAGACAAATCCACGCCCAATGTTTCTACCCAACTTCGGAGCGCTTCGGTCGGGAACCGAGTTATCGATCTAAAATCATCTTTAGGAATCAGGGCGGATGTATCAACTTGCGGTTCTGTGACCGCCATTTTATCGATTTCTGAACGCAAAATAAAGAGCGCCAACATAACTGCATGACTCAAGTTATAGCTGCTGGTAGTTCCAAAGACAGGAAGGCCGCAAACATATGTTGATCCATTCACTTCATTAAAAAGTAGGCCATCGTCTTCTGAGCCAAAGACAAAATGTAGTTTTAATTTGTTTTTAATATCGAGTTGCGATGCGCGCTGAAGGCAGGAACCTAGCGCCTCCGATAGGTTGCCGCGCTCTCTGGCAGCAGTGGCCTTACCACAAAAGGCCACTGAGACATGAGGTGACTCCGCTCTTAAATAGTCTTCCATAGAACTATATTTTTTGTGTTGATTAAGGGCGTCTTGGCTTCGGGCGGCACCCAGCTGGGCTTCGAAAGTAATTTCACATTGAGGCTCTACAAGCAGGAGACGTTGGGCTCCGAGATTGGCCATAACTCTTGAGGTATAACCGATGTTTCGAGGATATTTGGTTCTGACAAGAACGATCGAGATCTCAATTTGCTCATGCAGGCTCATTGCGAGCCGACGATAGCAAGCCCCTCCGCAATTGGCACCTGAAGATCCAAATTTTGTGACTGAATTTTCTTTATTTCATCCCTTACAGTGCTTTCCAGCTGGGAGAGTCCGGGGTTTCGATGAGAAATCTCTATGATCTCGAGTCTGGCCAACCATTCTTTAGGAAACTGCCGACTCAGTCTTTCGTGTATACCCTCTATTTGGTGTAAAAAAGCAGGTCCAAGACTCGCGCCTTCTCTGGCTTTTCTTAGTTCGCCATAAATTTGATCGAGAGCTTGCGACTCTTCGCTTTGAGGAGGCGGTTCAACCTTTCTCACAGAAAAGCCTTGAGTTTCTCCGTAGGCCAGACGATCGGGGACTCCGGCATAGACCGATTTAGCCTCATTCACAAAAACGAGATCAAACTCACCCCAACTCGGATCAAATAGTTTTTGTGACCCCTGCTCTATAGTGCAATCAAGGAGAGTTGCGTAGAGAGGGAGTCCATTCCTATATTCTACATGTTTAATTTTTCCATTGAGCCGAACTCCCGAGACATACTTGAGTTTGGCGATCGACCCTGCCTTGAAGTTCTTCGCATCAAGTTCTTCTTTGGTCATGGTCGCAGGGTATTTTTCGAATCCCTCTATGGCACCTGCGGGGCAGCTAAACCCGTCTTTGTGGCGGGTTATCCCCTGGCCTGCAATTTCAATGTCTTTGATGCAGAGCTGGGTGGGGCCAATCCATTTTAGAAAACTTAAGCGCCCCTGATACAGTTCGTACCTCTCAAGAACTCCGCCAATCTGAAGTCCGTTTTCAAACTCGACCGTATTTGCACATTTAGAAACAATAGCTTTGTCGAGAGAGGTCGGGCCGCCTAAAGAGTATGCCATTTGCTTAGCCATTTCTTCTACGACAAGGGTGAGAGCTTCGAAGTGCGGTGTCACAAAAAGTTGCGGCTGTGGCTCGGTGATATCGTAACTGTAGTGGATGCAATCAAGTGAAAACGGTATCTTCTGCACCTTAGGGCTCAAGCAAGCTTTGCCCTCAGCCACAGACGAAAGTAGGCCGGCGCCAAAAACTTTTGGATTTTCAATTGAGCCAATAAGGCCGTACTCTGCTGTCCACCAATTCATTCTTGCGAGCAGAGCCCCCTCCGACGGTGGCCCAGAGATCTTATTAGCATTTTCTAACCGCTCTTCGGCCCGCTGGATCTGTCCTTTGGTGGCTCTCGGGCTCTCTTTGATGTCAGAAAGCTCTCTTATCGCGTCGTAGATCTCCAAGTCCTCACTGTTCAAGATGGCTTTTTTTGCAACTTGGGCATACCGACGCAAATATTCTGAAAACTCTGGATCGATAAGAATGGGAGCGTGGCCCGCGGCCTCATGAACGATATCGGGTGCGGGTGTGTAAGAAAGGTGTTCGAGCGAGCGCATATCTTTGGCTATTGGTAAAAATCCCAGGGCTTGCATCTCCATAAATGCGGCGGGAGGTATAAAGCCGCTAACAGGTATCGCTTGCCACCCGAACTTCGAAAGACACTCGGATATGTGACTGACTTGAGGAATACTATCTTCGGTTATTCCAGCGGCTTTTAGACCGCGCAAATAGCAGGGATGGGCGTGCTCCGAAAAATAACTTTTTAGTTGTCTAAGTATGTATCTCCAAGTTGCTTGTTCAACAGAAGTGTACCGAGTTGTTGATTGATCAACCACAAACTTTCTTAAGTGTGCCGGAAGTTGAGTTTGGGGCATGCCTTCGCCTTTCGCACGAGTTAAATGGAATTGGCTTCACAGGTAAGGATCTTTTTGCCTCAGATAGTTTTTAATGTAGTCTTCAATTCCAAGCTTTAGGTCCCATAGAGGTAGAGAAATGCCGTACTCGCGCAAAGAATCCATTCTTGCCTCTGTAAAGTATTGATACTGCTCTCTAATGGCCTCGGGTATGTCAATCCACTGAATTTTTGGTGGCAGCCCCATCGATAGAAAAATCTCATCGGCAACGCTCGTCCATGTATTGGCTTCGCCAAATCCCATATTAAACAGGCCGGAAATGTCGGGCCTTTGCCAAATTTCATAAATCCAGCGGGTTACGTCCTTGATGTAAATAAAGTCTCTCTTTTGCTCCCCATCTCGGTAATCTGGTCTGTGTGATTTAAACAACCGAATTGTTTCGGTAGAGCTGACCTGATGAAATGCCTTGTAGATGACGCTTGATTGCTCACCTTTGTGATACTCGTTGGGTCCATAAACATTCGAAAATTTAAGACCCACACTTTGAGGGGGTTTTTGGCTTTGATTTTCAACCCATCTATCAAAAAGAACTTTTGATAATCCGTAAGCATTCATTGGGTAAAGCTGATGTGACGAAGTTTGATCTGAGAAACCGCGGCTACCATCGCCATAAGTGGCACAACTGCTTGCATAAATAAATCGCTTATTAAAATGAAGGCACCAATTATAAAGATTCTTTGAATCTTCATAATTGTTTCTCAACAAGTAGTCGAGATCAGTCTCGGTGGTTGAGGAGCAAGCACCTATATGAAAAAGCCCGTCTATTTCTGGCTTAAACTTTTCGAGAAAAGCAAAGAGGTCTTCTCGCCGGATCCAATCTATCACTTTTCTCTTCGACAGGTTTTTCCACCGAAGATCGTTCTTGAAAAAATCCGTCGCAATTATTTGATCGAACCCATTTTGATTGAGTTCCCAAATGAGGGCGCTACCGATAAAACCTGCGGCTCCAGTCACAATCCACATAAGCTCAGAAGCTTAGTCTAAATGACTTTGAAACTCAACTCATGGTGGCAAAGGGGTGCCTTGGCCGTTCGCAGGAGTGGAATAGATGCGGCGAGTCCCACAAGTGACTCCGTACCATTTGTAGATGCGGCGAGTCCCACAAGTGACTCCGTACGATTTAGATGTCTTCAGAGGCGTCTTCAACGCATTGAATTAGCTTTTGAAGTAGTTTACGTGACGGGGTTGCTTTGCCTTTCACGACACTCGAGGCGGAGTCACTTTGTCGGCGAATGGGGGGCTTCGACTGATACTCAATAAAAGAATCAATGACTTCTTGAATGTATTTAGTGGGGAGCCCTCTTTTGAGATCCGACATCATTTCGTCAACCGCGAGGGAGATAGAGTTGCCAGTCATTCGATCTGGGCGGTTGATGTGCTGGCTCCGCGAGATGATTCCTTGAAGCCAGTCCTTCGATTGCTCGTGTCGTTCGATCGTGCGAATCATCTGAATATAAGATGCCTGAAGAGTTCTAATTTGCCTTTGCACAATCTGTGTTAGCTTTCGATCTTTAGAACTAGCTTGCGAAGAAATGATCCAGTCAAAAACTTCTTTTGAAGATACTCTGTACCGTTTAGATTCGTCTTCTAGAGCAAGAGGCATTTCGCGCAAGAACGAGCGCATATTATAGATGGCTGGTTTATTAATGCCATCCTCAACTTTTTGAGGCTTCGAGGCTGTTTTCTTTTGCTCAAGTCGCTTAAAGCTTTTCTCGAATTCTTTAACCTTTTGTTTATGAAACTGCTGCAAGAAAGTGATCTGTAATTCGTCGAAACCGCACTGTCTGAGTAGTTCTGTTGTCCGGGTATGATTAAATACGGCATCGAACCTTTTTAAAGAGGGGTGTTGGTGGAAGTTTTGAATTGTTCTTTTTTTTCCGGACTCAATGTAGTCTGCTATTTGCAGAAATGTTTGAACGATGTATCGGGCCTTACCTTTTTGCTCATTGAGATTCGTACTAAATCTATCAACGTCATCATATCGATATTGATCATGTCTCAAGCCAAATTGACGAATGCTGCCGTAGTCAATGATTCCGGCATCAGCCAGTATGTTGTCGCCGTCCCAATCCATCCACGCAAAAATATAGTTGGTTTCGAGAATTGCTACAAAAGAGGCAAAGTCTAAAGCGATTTGGTGAGCCATCTTTCTGTATTTTTTTGTATCATTTGGAGAGATCTTCCATCGTCCGTTACGGTGTTGCCTTTCAATCAAATAGTCACAAGCTTGTTTGAGTGATTCGTGGTCGGACTGCTTCAAGAACGAAAATAGGTGAGCGGGCCTTATGAGGTTAGGGGCTGCGCGAACTCCAATGCCTACTCCGCCGCCCAAATCAATAATGGTGAGAAGCCGCTCGGTAGGTATATTTGAGCGATGAAATACTTCTGCCATAATTGCGGTTCCGTAAAGTTCGTCAAGCTCTGCAAGGCCGCAGCCATAGCCGAACTCGTTCTGACCAGTTCTTAAAAACTTTCCAGCCTCTTGAACTCCGGGCGACAGGCGAGTCACTCCGGTTCCGCGACTGCTGACATCCCACGTGACACCTTTGTTTCTAATTTGCCCATTCCAAATGCTTCGGCCATCGCCGGAGGTAAGCCCGCGTTTGTCAGGATGTTGCAGCTGCAGGTACCTTGTTGCCATGTACATTTTTGGTTTTATAAGGCCCTTATCAATGCGGCGCCGATTGATTTGATCGTATTCGTTAATGATTTGAATCGAAAATGCTTCGAGAATTTTTTGTTCAAGATGGCTATTTAGTTGATGTGGGTGTTTGGCAGGTATTAGGCCCATATCAGCGGCCAATTCAAAATTCAAAAACGTCACGCGCCCCCTCTGGAGGTTTCGAACAGGGTAGAGCACGTATCCCTTGGGCACCGCGGCCATGTAATCGTGCTGGCCGTTTAACCGATCAAAACCCGAGTAAGGAGATTTTGAGGCACCGTGAGAGGTCTTCGATTTGTTTGCTTTGCTGGCTGTAGGCTCTGGTTTACCAGGCGACAGCTTGGAGATTCTCGTTTGCGGATGATGATCATAGTGCCGTGCTTTTGGTGAACCGAGTTTCTTCATCTCCAACTGTATCGGGAATCATAAAGAAATCTTGGAGGTTTTATACCAGAATAAGAAACCTGAACTCGACCTTAGTGGACCCAAAGATACATAGACTGTGCCTAAGGATAAGGTTGCACTCACGGATTCATCGCCTGTTCCTAAGTATACGTAGGTTCCGCACGAGCATTGATGGGCCGTGCTTAAGGATATAAGGTTGCACTTACGGATTCATAGGCGTGCTAAGGATATGTAGCTTACACACAAAGATTTATGGGCTGTAGCCAACCAATCATTTTACCTATGAAAGGCTGGCCGCTGAAACTTCTTCAGAAAAAACGATGGGCGCTAGCCCCCCGCCGGGTGTTTTGCTGTTGGTCATTTGCCCAGAATAGAGGCGTGCAATCGCAAGCATGGGGCCACGAAGCCCAATAAACAATCGGATATCAAACTTAAACCCACCAACCTCAGTTGGTGGTGAATACTCCTGAATGAGATATCTTTCACTTCCGCGAGCAATCTCATCAAACTTTGTTCGGCTCACGGAGGCGCCTTTGTAAACGGCCTTCCCGCCGTAACTGTTTATAGGCTTTAAAAAATATTTTTTCCTGTTCGCCCAAACCTCGTCAAGATCGCAGTCTGAAAGTGGTTTCGTATCTAAGAAGATGTTTGCGGAGCTTAACTCAGAGGATTTCTGTGAAAGCGCAAGTAGATTGAGTTTGTCGGCCCAGACTGCATAATCAAAAGGATTGGGCGAAAGCGACGAACCAGAATTCAAAAAGTGATCTTTAAGAGCATGACTTCGCGAATCTGTAAGATAGAAATCTGTGAGTCGGTTATAAATAAAATCAAATCGATTCCAATCTTCATGGCTAGCGGTCCACGGGTCTAGAATTTCGCAATTGTACCCCCAGCTTTTAAAAAGAGACTGATAACAAAGAAATTCATAAAACGCTTTTTGCTCTTGAGGTTTTTCGTCAATAATGGCGATTTTAATGTCTGATTTAGAGAGATTGATTCTGTCGTTGATCTCGGTTTTTAAGCTTTCAAAAGGCTCTGCACTAGCAAGAGGTCGGGTTGCCAAAACCTCCGCAGGGTTTGCCAAAAGAGGAGTGCTCTCTTTAGTTGGTGATAATTCGTTGGCATAAGAGTTTCGGGCCTTAGCAAATTCTGTGAGCAAAGTTGCGGCAATAAACTGAGAGGCATTTGTATTGATTTCGATGAGCTTTAGCCCACTCTGATTAGACCAATGAAAATCGAGGCAGGACATAAAACCTGGGTTAATTAGCTCCCCTCTTGAAACTTTATCTATGGCGAGTCTGAGAGATTTTTGATGAAGTGAACTTTCTGGGCTGACATTTTCACGGTCTACGTGGATTAACAAAACCTGTTCAAGAACAGATTTCTGATTGAGAAGGTCGCGCACTGTTACATAAGATTTCAAGAGCTCTTCGTAAACCGAGTATGGGAGTTTTAGAACTTGAGGGCTAAAAACTCCCTCTTGGATGGCTGGCGCCCTCAAGAAACCCTCAATGTGAGCGTGTTTCTTCGCCACAAACTCTACAAATTCTTTTGAAAACTGCAATTGAGATTCGTAACCCATCATTATTCATTCAGCATTACAGATAGCCTTGATTAGGGAGCCGCCTTTCAAGCGGCTCGCCGAATTGTCTAGTTACTTTTTAGACGACCCATGTGTTTGCGGCCAACCTCATCCGCCAGGCTTAACAAAGTCTTTTCCTGGCTTCCAACCTGCACCGCAGAGTTCACCAGATTGTAAGCCTGTAAGCACGCGAAGTATTTCGCCAGCATCGCGACCAACATCCAAATTGTGAATCCCCATGTATTGCACAAGACCTTCTGGATCGATGATGAAGGTGCCCCTTGTTGCAATGCCGCGATCTTCTAAAAGAACTCCGAAGTCACGAGATACTCGTTTTGTGATGTCGCTGATAAGTGGGTAGCCAAGATTTCCAAGATCGTCTTTTATCCACTTTTGGTGTGAATAAACCGAATCAATACTGCAACCAAATACTTCCGCGCCAAGCTTTTTGAACTCGCCCAAGCTGTCGCGAAACTGAGTTATCTCTGTGGGGCACACAAATGTAAAATCAAGTGGGTAAAAGAAGAGAACAACCCATTTGCCTTTGTTGTCTGCTAGATTAATGTTTTTGATTTCTCCGCTATCAAACACAGCAGGGGCAGTAAACTGGGGAGCGGGTTGACCAATAATAGGCATATCGAATTCTCCTTTTTGGCAGTTGTTTTAAGCTCCTAGAAAGTCCTAAACAAACCTACGAGTCAACGTTCAAAAAAGCGTATGAGTCATCGAGCACAGGGCGTCATAACAAAAGGCTTTTCGCTAATGGATCGTTAGATGGTCTTTGGCAAAACAACTTGAATTGAAGTAGGAAGAGCAATGGGATGATCGGCACCTGCTTTTGCCAAAAAAACGTTTTGCTAGCGTTCTAGGAGGGTTTTCTATGCGATTGGTGTCTTGGAATGTAAATGGAATAAGAGCTGCTCAGAAAAAGGGTTTTCTGAATTTTATGGAAGGCGCAGGAGCCGACTTTGTAGGAGTTCAAGAGACTAAGGCTTGGCCAGATCAACTCGATGAAGCCGTTCGCGACATTAAAGGCTTTCAAAGTTATTGGTCGAAGTGTGCAAGAAAGGGCTACTCGGGAACCGCCGCTTTTTCAAAGGCACCTGTTGCAGAATTCTCTGATGGAATTGGAATTGAAGCCTACGATAGTGAAGGTCGATTTTGCATAACTAAAATAAATGATGTTACTATTTACAACGTTTACTTTCCGAATGGGGCGAGCGGAAAAGTAAGGCACAATTTTAAAATGTCGTTTTTGACGGATTTTCTTGCTCACCTCAAGCGCAAGATTGATAGCGGTGAAAAATTGATTGTGATGGGAGACTACAATGTAGCCCCTCAAGACGTAGACGTTTACGATCCCATTAAACTAGCAAAAACCAGCGGCTTTCTGCCCGAAGAAAAAGATTGGTTTCAAAGCTTTTTAAAAGCGGGCTTTGTAGATACGTTTCGACATTTTCATCCTAACAGGAAGAACGTTTACTCTTGGTGGAATCAAATCGAGCGAGCTCGAGTCGGTAATCGTGGCTGGCGTATCGATATGATATGCGTTACTCAAAATTTGATTCCTCAGCTGAAGGCTGCCGACATCTGGGACAAAGTCGAGGGCTCCGATCATTGCCCGGTACTCGCCGAAATCGATATCTGACGGTGCTAGGTTGGTCTCTAAGAATTAAAGTAACACCAACATTAACCTTCAATGGGAGGTGAGGCGTAGAGAAGGCGTCCGAATTCTAAAGGGCCGGGCAACCTTTTATTGTTCGCAAATCTGCCGATAAAGCGGTTGGGGGCGTTATGAGCTGGCAAGAAGTAGATTTTTTGTTTCCGTTTGTGGTGTTCGCCTATGGTTTCCTCATCTCTATAAGTCTAGGCCACCCGTGGGCGCATGAAACTATTAAAAAGCGTGCACCTGATATCTTATTCAAAATGATGGAATCTCACCGAAAGCTCGCTTTCGCGTGTTTGTGGGTTGGCTCGCTTTGGTCCTTGCAGAACCTTTGGCTCTAGGGGCGATCTGCGCCGAAAATGCGGCAGATCTTGCCTGCGTACCTTTTGCCGCGAAGTTCGCCGGCGGCATCGTGCTTGTCAGATGATTCTAAGATTTTTTCGATATTTGAGATGAGAGCATCTCTCTCTTCCGCTGTGTCCGACAGTTCAAATTCCCCGTCGGCGCCAGCTAAAACCTCAAATGTTTGATTTAAAAGATCAAAGAATTCAGAGGTCGATAAGTTGAGTCCCCCTCGAGCCCCCCTATTGTAGTGAACGGCCATTGAGTCAGCGGTAATCTCTGTCTCGGTCGAAAAAAGTAGGTCTAACAAAGTAAAAGCCGGACCGAAGGCTCTCATTCGTCTAATGCGAGTTATCTCTTCATTATGTCTATTGGGACTTTGATAGGAGAGAAAGTAAACTAAGGCACTCGCCGCCATAAGTGGCGAGGTGCTGGCGGGGTCGATGCCTCCCAACTGGGCAGCTGTAAATGTAGCTAGGAATACCGCCAACGATGAGCCCTGAGCGAGTCGTACACTCAAATCATTCAGAAATTTTCTTAGCTCTCGTTTTGGAGTCTCACTATCTAGGGAGGATCTTGAAGCTTCCAACGCCATTATATAACTATTGCGACCAACTTCATCGACCGGGAACTGAAACCTATTCGAGAACAAGATCCTCTTTGGCAACGGATTTAATGAACTATCCAATATGTCGAATTCGCCAAAGGCCGCCGATTGAGAGGTAGTGGATGAGAGCTTCAATGCGTCAGCAAAATCTGAAATCCGTTCAGGCGGAACCGTGTAATCCATCAGCCTCATTTCAACGACTAAGTTGGTTCCAACCGTCTCGTATTCGAATTCGATGGCATCCAGTCGTGCATGTTCTCTGCTTCCATTTATCTTCGCAATCATCAACGGCCAGCTGTCAAAAAGTCGAATAATTTTTGGCGATCTGAAGGTTGCTACGTCAGCAACTCCATTTGAAACTCCAGCAGCGACTAAAAAACAAGCGACTGCGATGTGCTGCCAGTTCAAGATTTGTTTGCCTAGTTGAATCAAAGATTTCATCACGCTCTAGCCTTCACGTTTAGGTACCGCTCCAAAGTTAGTTGAAAGACAAACCCAGAAAAGTACGATTTGTGTTTCGACATTATATTGGATTAGGCCTCGAGGTGTGAGGGTAATGATTACCGTAGGTGTACAAACCCTAGACAGTGCAGATGGTACTGCAGATGGTACGGAGTCACTTGTGGGACGCATCGCGTCCGCAAATAGGACCTGGCACCTGAAGAGGGGGGTTTGACTCCCGTGCGAGAGGCCCGTAGTCTTTCGAACCTATGGCTTCAAATCAACTGGGGTGGTCGAGCGATTTGCTGGAGTCACCAGTCAAAAAAACTGTTTCGGCACAAGAGGCTTCTCCGGGGACTTCCCGAGACGCCACTCAAGAAAAGAGTGATGAAGTAAAAATTCTCTCCGTGAGCGATCTCAATGAGCAGATTCGCGGCTTGCTCGAGGGTACATTTGGGCTCATCTGGATCAAAGGTGAAATTTCTAACTTCAAAAAACACACATCGGGGCACTGTTATTTTAGCCTCAAAGACAGCAAATCTCAGATAAACGCCGTTATGTTTCGCGGTAGTGCAGCGCAGTTGCAGTTTCGTCCGACAGATGGAATGGAAGTTGTTATCCGCGGCAGAGTTTCTGTTTATTCGCCTCGCGGGAACTACCAAGTTTATGCGGAACTTATGGAGCCATTGGGTTTGGGCAGTCTGCAAGTAGCGTTTGAACAGCTTAAAGCAAAATTGGCAGCGGAGGGCTTGTTTGATCCGGCCAAAAAACGACCACTGCCCGCACTTCCGCGAAAAATTGCCGTGGTGACTTCTCCGACAGGAGCTGCGGTGAGAGATATCTTGTCGGTTTTAAAGAGACGATTTGCCGGGCTTGACGTCACTATCATTCCCACAAATGTCCAGGGTAAAACGGCTGCCCAAGAGATTGCCAATGCCATAGACCTAGCAAATCGCATCGCGAAAGCCTCTGCGCAAAATGCCTATGAAGTGCTCATCATTGGGCGAGGCGGCGGCTCAATGGAAGACCTTTGGAGCTTTAATGAAGAGATTGTTGCCAGAGCCATAGCGGCCTCAAGTATTCCGACGATTTCGGCAGTTGGTCATGAAGTGGACTTTACAATTGCTGACTTTGTTGCAGATGTCAGAGCGCCAACTCCCTCTGCTGCTGCTGAAATAGTCATTCGAAGTGCCCAAGAATTTACCGATAAAATTCGAACACTGCGAGATCGAAGCGCCCTATCTATGAAGCGGTATCTTTTGTCTAGGCAGCAATTGGCGCAGGGGCTAGAGAAGCGCCTTGTAGACCCCAAGAGAAAGTTGAGAGATCTCGTGCAGCGCCTTGATGAACTACAGGGACGTCTCGAGATAGCAACTGTTAATTACTTTGAAAGGTTAAGAGCAAAAATTGAATCAATCCGCTCTAGAGTCGATAGCCCTGAAAGAAAGATTTTGAGATTGAGAGACGAACTTAATCGATACGGCGCTCGCATGAACACTCGCGCACACAATGCGGTTACGACTTTACGAATGCGACTTGAGACAAAAGTTGGTATTCTTGAAACCTTAAGTCCACTTAAGGTACTTGGTAGAGGTTATTCAATTGTAAAAAAGAATGAAGAGATTATTAGAGAGGTTGCTCAGGTAAAATCTGGAGACTCTTTAGAAGTGATACTGCATAAGGGCACGTTGGACGTCACTGTAAAATAGCAAAGGAACAAATATGGCATTTGAAACAAAAATGAAAAGGCTAGAGGAAATTGTTCAGCAAATGGAGTCGGGAGAGTTGAAACTTGAAAACTCACTTTCTTTGTTTGAAGAGGGTGTCAAGTTGGCAAAAGAACTCCACTCTCAGTTGAGCGACTCTGAACAAAAAGTGAAGTTACTCGTAGGACAGAGCGAAAACGGAACAGAAAAAACGACCGAGTTCGTTGCTGACAAGAACAGCTAAAACTCCCCCCTAATAAAGAGAGCGCATGTTAAAGCGGATAGATCTGCTTCTTGTGGAGCTTGGCATTGCAGAAACGCGATCAAAGGCGCAAGATCTCATTGGGGAGGGCGCGGTTGCCGTAGACGGCAAGATGATCCTGAAGCCTAGCGAAAAATTTTCTGAAGATCTCATGCGCGAGAGCGTTTTTCTTAAAGAGTCCCAAACCCAAAAGTATGTTTCACGGGGCGGCTTAAAAATTGAGTCCGTTTGCCGTAGATTTCCGTTACTTGCAGCCCTTCAGGGCGCCGGTTGTATTGATATCGGCCAGTCAACTGGAGGTTTTACAGATTTTCTACTGAAGTCAGGTGCGAAAAGTGTTGTCGGCATAGAGGTCGGTAGTGGCCAGATACACCCATCACTGCGCACGGATCCGCGAGTTGTTACTTTAGAGAAGACCCATTTTCTTTCTCTGACGACTGAGGATTTACGCCGTTTAAAGCTGGCAGAGACCTATGGTATTGGGGTTTGGGATGTTTCGTTTATTTCGAGCTTGCCGATTGTAAAGCATTTGGCTGAATTTCTTAAGACCAACGCGTTGGCAGTTGGGCTCATAAAACCTCAATTTGAATACTCTAGATACACAGATGATTTAAAAAAATTTTCTGCGCAAAACATCGCTAATAATCTTTTCGGCGATCTGGAAGATATGGCTAAAACTGCCGGGTTTGAAACGATAGAATTTTTTGAAAGCGGGGTGGCGGGTCGTGACGGAAACCAAGAGTACTTTTTGATTCTTAGAAAAATAGCTTCAATTAAAGATGAAATAAAGTAGACTCACTCACTGGGAGAAACACGTATGTCTTTTCGAATTTCTTTGAGTGTTATTTCGATTGCTCTAATTGCAGTCAGTTGTACTCATTCGGAGAAAAGGCAGGGATCAAAATCAACCGCGGACAATCAATCAGGAAGCCCGCGGTCTGACACGGAAGCGAAAGAAGACGTGGATCTTTCGCAGCAACCAACAATATCAGAGCACAAACTGGGATTACTCCTTGGACCTGGCGGTTTAAGAACCGCAGCGCAGCTGGGGCTATTAAAAGCACTCAGCGAAGAGAATATCAGAGTGCATGCAGTGGCGGGTCTTGAGTTTGGAGCTTTGATTGGAGCGCTGTTTTCTGAAAAGGCTCAGCCGCTAGGCGCGGAATGGAAGCTGCAAAAACTAAAGCGCTCCGACTTGCCATCAGAAGGGTTGCTATCTCGAACAATCAAACCCGAGAGCGTAGATAAGCTGAATAGTTTTTTAGATAAGTCCTTTTTGGCTGTGCGGCTTGAGGCTTTTGATGTGAAGTTTGCCTGCCCTACGTGGAGCGCTAGGGGCAACCAACTTGTCATGGAAAAACAGGGCACAGCTAAGCAGGTGATTAAAAACTGTGTTGGCTTTTTGCCTTACTTTGCGGCGAATGATTTTGTGGCCGCTCCATGGGCAGCACCTGAGGCAGTAAATTGGCTTAAAGAGCAGGGCGCCGATATCATAGTGTATGTGGATGTCTTAGGTGGGCAGAGCCCTCTTAAAGCCGGGACTTACGATGATCCGTGGTCAAAGTTGATTTGGGGCCAGATCAGTCAGGCACTTTATAAGCTTCCAAACGTGACAGAGAAAGTGTCACTCTTAAACTCCCAAAGCGAATACTTAAGTCTTGATTCAATGAGAGAATCCATTCAAGCGGCCTATCAAATCGGAAAAGACTTGTCGCAGAGGTTGAAGTCCAAATATGGTCTTTGACCGACGCACCTAACTCCTAACGAAAGAGATATTTATGCGTCAACCTCAGCAGCCCACTGAAAGATTTGTCGAACGAAGAAACCGGCTCCGTCAGTCTCTTCAAGAAAGAACAGCGTTCATTGTTTCTGCCGCCTTTGAGAAAATCAGAAATGAAGACGCACATTTTTTGTTTCGTCAAAACTCTTCGTTTTTCTACCTTACAGGGTTTGACGAGCCAGAAGCTTTATTTGTGTTCAGGCCTTGGATGTCACCTGAGGCTGTCATGTTTGTGCGCGAAAAAAATCTTGAAAGAGAAACGTGGGATGGCTTTCGTTTTGGACCGGATTTAGCGAAGAAGGCCTTCGCAATGGACGAATGCTATTTGACAACTCAGATCGACGAAAAGCTTCCAGAGCTTATCGCCGACTGTGAGCAGATCTATTTTTCACTGCAAGACAACTTTGCGAGACAAACTCAGATTTTAGAGGCCGTTGAAAAAGCACGCCTTACAAGAGGGCGAACTTCTCCGGTCATGGCATCTGTGATGGATCCGCGATCAATACTTGCAGAAATGAGATTAATCAAATCTCCCGAAGAGCAAGAACTCCAAAGAAAAGCCTGCCACGTTACAGCGTTAGGACATAGGGCAGCTATGCAGGCCGTTCAACCGGGCTGGAACGAGAGGCAACTGCAAGGGATTTTTCAGTACGCATTTGCGATGAATCAATGTCCGGTGATGGGCTACAATCCAATTATCGGGGGCGGAGAGAACGCCACTATTTTGCACTACAACTTTAACGACCAAGTTTTAAACAAAGGTGATCTTGTTCTGTGCGACGTTGGCGCAGAATGGAATTTTTTCTCAGGCGATATCACACGGACATTTCCGGTGAGCGGAAAGTTTTCTGCTGCTCAGAAGGATCTCTATCAAGCGGTCTTAGATGTGCAAAAATGGGTGATTACGCAATGTAAACCGGGGACGAGGCAGGCAGCTCTACAAAAAATGACGATTGAAAAAATCACGGACGCATTACTACAACTAAAGTTACTTCGGGGCGACAAAGAGGAAATTATCGAAAAGCAGGGGTACCGCCGATACTACATGCACGGTGTCTCGCACTGGCTTGGAATGGACGTTCACGACCTAGGCACCTTTTCAGTAAACGGAGAGGAAAGAGCGCACGCACCAGGAATGTGTTTAACGGTGGAGCCGGGTATTTACATTCGCACAGATGATGAACTTGCACCTAAAGAGCTGCGTGGTCTTGGTGTTCGAATCGAGGATGACATACTCATCACAGAAAATGGCTGCGAAGTTATGACCTCTGCTGCACCCAAAGAAGTTGCTGAGATTGAATCTCTTATGGCCGAAGATTTTGACCCTAAAGCTTATTTCCCAAAATGAGTGTAAGGGCTCTGTTGACGTTTCATCCAAACTATTGCGTTTGCTCGCTACGTCTAATGAAACGACAACAGAGCCTAGATAAACTTAGGTCACGTTCTATGGCTTAAGTAAGGAAAGCGCCCGGGGTAAGTGGTTTTTAGCGAAATCAAGGTGCCAAGTGCTCGAATCTTCTTTGTACCTAAATGATTCGTCGTTGCAGCCACTTATTGATTCGATTTGTCTAGCAAGCCTTCGATTGTTTGCTAATTTTTCTTTTTGGCCGTCGTCAGGGTTTAGCGCGACATAGAACCGTCCACTAGCATCGCTACAGATAAGGCTTGCTAACTCTACGAACGACTTCCGGTACCCATAAAGAGAATCTAAAAGAATAAATGCTTCAAGGTTTTTCAGGGAATCTAATGTGCCTTCTATCCGCCAAGTGCCAATTCTATCTAGTGTATTGTAAGCTCCGCTATGGCCAGATAGTCCAAACGACAATTTAGCATCCCTACCTAAGGTTTTCTTTAGGACGTCGATCTGCTGGCGGAAAAAATAATCGCTCTTTGTGGAGTTCGTAAAATAATCTTTGTAGGTAGTATTCTGGCCGCGACTCTCTGGCACGATGATTATTGAATTGGAGGCTGACATCTCACTGAAAGAGCGAAAGTCGCCTCGCACCCCCTGAAACGGTGATGAGTTAGCGTCAGTCCACCAACCATGAAAGTAAAATAGAACAAGCACTCTATTATCAGCCTGTAGGTTGCTGGGAATATAAAAGTGGATAGGCTCAGGGTAGAGATTTTGCTGAAGAACACAGTGAAAATCGGAGCAATGAGACGCGAACGCATGGAGATTCTCATAAACATCGGCGGCAAACTGGGTAGTATCGGGGCTTTGCGGATTGTCGCGCCGCTGACTTTCTTCCGGAGCGTTCGGTGGATTCTGTTTTAGTGGGGGTTGGTTAAACCCTGAGTGCTGAGTGCCACACCCCGCATGAAACACCAGCAGCACCGACGAGACTAACAAAACCAATCCGAATCGCATGCTCTCAGTTTAGATTCTTTAAAAGTTTGTGAACAATCATAGGCTAGAAGAAGTGGCCTAAGGCCTAGCCTTGGACTCTTTCGTACTTGATTGGATTGCCGGCTGCGGTTGTCAGTTGCTAATGGGATGCTTAGGAGGCCGCCCTGCGGATGCAGTGTAGGGAGGCAATACCTAGAAATCTCACTCCAGCATAAATTTTACACTTGGTTTGCGTAACGTTTTAACTTTGGGTAGCAACGGGAGTGAATTTTTTAAGAAATTAGCCTAGGCCTGCTGGGGCTTTTGCCGGTGAGAGTCCAACTTTTATTGGGGGATAATATGCTAATCCAAATACACCTGGCGATGCGATTTTTATTAGTAAAATTGATCTGGATTCTTTTAACTTGCTCGATAGCTAATGCAGGTGATTGGACCGCCTCAGCTCGTGTTCTTGCTGGTTGGGATTCGACCTCAAGCAACACCTTAATTTCACTGAAAAACGGATCGCGATCGCTTTTTGCTGAGAAGAATTTTTCTGCAATGGAAGATTTTGCCGCTGAACATTTGCCTGAGGGCCAGCAGACTAGAAATCTGATCTACCTCTTTGGTGGACCGGACGTCTTGTTTCCGCAAGTTTTGTTCCCGAACTATGAAAAACTTCTTTTAGTCGGACTAGAGCCTCCGGGTGATTTGCCAAACTTAGCTCAACTGGAAGATGTGCAGATTCAGCAAAAAATTTCGGAGATTGCTAGGGCGTACAGGAACTCACTGAACAACAGCTACTTTATTACTTCTCATATGGCAAAAGACCTTGCCGAGCTAGGTACAACAACGATGATCGCGACGGGTTTAGTTGCGTTGGGCTTTGAGCTTCTCGACATAGAGAAAGTTGGTCTATCCGTTCTTGGCGAGGTCGTCTCTGAGCCTACTACAACCGGAGGGTCTCCTGTAGGAGTTCTCGTTCGGTTTCGACGTCCTAACGGTTCGATTGCGGAGGTATATTATTTCCGGTTCGATCTTTCAGATGGCAGTCTGAACGCCCGGCCACACTTACGAGAGTTTATCACTCAAAAAGGCTTTGATTCAGCTTTTTATAAGGCGGCAAGCTATGTTTCAAGCAACATTAATTTTGGAAGAATAAACGAGCTTGTTCTGAATCAGGCGAAGCTTCTTGTCCAGGCCGACGATGGAATTCCCTTTGATACTATCGCGAAGCGAGCAAGCGATTGGTCATTGCGCTTATACGGGGTCTATACTAAACCGCACTCTATGTTTGGGGTGAAGTTTCAAAAGAGTCTTCAGGAGTTATTTGGACATCAGATATGTGACGCTGCGCCCGAAGAAGCCCAGAACCTTTGGTTTAAACTTTGGAATGAAGAGGCGTGTGATAGCAAATACGAGTCTATGTTTTTAAACGCCAATTGGCATGGCTATCTTCCTTTTCGCTTTGGCTATGCGGCGGTCAGCGGACCTAATATAGTGAACTGGAATGAAAAAATTAAGTTCGGCACTCTCATGGTATTCTCAAAACCCTAGCGGTGAATGCGTAATCGATAAACTTTGCAGTCAATTTTTCATTTATGGATTCAGAATCGGATCTAGAATTCGTGTGTGAGCCATCCCTTTTTTTTGGCAACTTCATAAAGCTCAAGTTCACTCTTTAGTAGGCTTCCCGTGTTTGAACGGGAGCGTACCGCTAGAGGTTTTATAGTGGAGGCCTCAAGAAGCTCCAGATCTCCGGAGGTATTGCCACTGCAAAACACGGGAGCCACCCCATTCGTGGCTCTCAACAAGGCTTCTAATTTTCCTTTACGCCAAGTCACGGGGCCATCTTGAATTTCGGTGACATAGCCGCCGTCAATTAGAGTGGACACTCCCAGAACATGATCGAAATCAATTCCAAGTGCTTTTGCAAATGGCTCAACAGACCACTTAACAGAAGCGGTTATTATAAAAACTTGAAAATCATTCTCTTGCAGAAAAGAAACTAGCATTCTTTGGTCGTTAAAATAGGGCCAGGGATTGGCCGTCGCGCAAGACTCCGCCGCCAAGGTTCGCACGTCCTCTATCGGCATGCCTGCGTGAATTTGCGCCAGCCAAAGATACGCGGTGGGAGGATGCTTCTCTTTTAATTTTAAGTAGTGATCGAACGGGTTTTCGAATTCATTGAGTGAATCAAATAGCGGCATAAGACTGCCCGAGCTCAATGAATTTTGACGAGCCTCAGGTTTTTTTTTGCTCTCGGCTATCTCGAAATTAAAAAAGTGCTCGCCGACATCTGCATTCCACAGCGTGCCATCGGCATCAAAGGCCGCGACACGCTTTACTTCAGGCAGATCAACCGCACAAATACTTCTTTTGAGCTGCGTCCAAAGATCGCTAGAAAACGCATTCATTACGAATTCCCTTCATTTAAGAGATTCAAAGTTTTTGGCTGAATAATATTACTTACAACGGTATATCTAATGGAGGTTCTTCATGTCTATAAAAAGGAGTCAGGGTGTCCGGTGATTTTAGAATCTTGTCGGTGCAAGATATCGAGTCCATTTTGCGTTTTGAAAGAAATCAGCTTGAAAAGATCCATGGTGAATCGCCAGAGGCGACTTTTGCCGAATGGTCTGCTCGCTGGCGACAAGAGCAGCTCGAGCATTATCTTAAGCTCGGATGGTCGCTAGGAGTTTTTAAAAATGGCGATCTTGCGGCGTACTTGCTAGCTCAACCATTTGTGTTCTTTCAAGGAATTACCCAAACGCTTTGGGTGGAATACATGTCTTGCTCAAACAAACTAGATGGTATGACGCTTTTAGATTCTATCGTGCGGTATTCAAAAGAAAAACATTTGCAGCGTGTCCTAGTTGAGGAATCGATAGTGAGCGAATTCGAGCTTGCCGGATTTAAAAATCGTGCGGTCGTTTTTAAGGCAGTTGAATTCTTAACAACAAAAGGGCCTACTTGAAATATGAAAACATTCTCTAAGTCGGATCGAGATAAGCTAACAGAAAGGTTAGATGGGGCCCATTACGATCTAGTCGTGGTGGGAGGCGGCATTACCGGTGCCGGTGTTGCAAGAGATGCTGCAAGTAGGGGAATGAAAGTGCTTGTCGTTGAAGCTAACGACTTTGCGTCGGGCACATCCTCAAGATCCAGCAAGCTGATTCATGGCGGAATTAGGTACCTTGAGAATCTCGAGTTTGGCCTCGTGTTTGAAGCTCTTGCTGAGAGGGCTTTGCTTTTTAAGATGGCGCCTCATTGTGTTCACCCCCTGCGTTTTTTGCTTCCTATTTACCAAAACTCCCGTGTGGGCATGACCAAAATGGGAATGGGCATGTGGCTTTATGATTTGCTAGCGCTGTTTGAGGTGCCAGAGCTTCATGAACGACTTGATTGGGATGAGACTTTAGATAGATCCCCGCAGTTGAGATCTATGGGCCTTATGGGATCTTACGTCTACTCCGACGCATATATGGATGACGATCGGCTTGTCATCGAAACTTTGCGCAGTGCTGTCCAGATGGGTGCTGATGCGATTTCGTTTGTGAAGGCCTCAGATGCAAAGTGGTCTGGCGATATTTTAGACTCATTAGAGCTTGTCGACGAGTTGACGAAGAAAAGATACAGAGTGTTTGCAAAGCATTTTGTGAGCGCCGTTGGCCCTTGGACAGACATCTTTGGTCACTCAGTCAAACCCAGGTGGAAGAAGCAGCTGCGACCAAGTAAAGGCATACATCTGACTCTGCGTAAGGAAAGATTTCCTCTTGAGTGCGCGGTTGTGATGGCTGTTGACAAGGAAAAGCGAATAATATTTGCGATTCCTCGTCATGAGATGGTTATCATTGGAACAACGGACACGGACTTTTCTTCAGACCCGGCAAGTGTAGTTACACAAAAGGAAGATGTTGAATACTTGCTGAGAGTGGTTGGCGAGTACTTTCCGCTGGCTAAACTGACGGCACAGGATGTGATAGCCAGCTATGCGGGGGTCAGGCCTCTCGTGGCCGACGAGGCCGAAACCGAAAGCAAAACTAGCAGAGAGCACAAGATATGGTCAGAAGGAAAAAACTTAACCTTCGTAGCGGGCGGCAAATACACGACCTATCGCAGAATGGCAGAAGACATCGTAAAGATGTGTTTAGAAACCTTTTCTGTCGAAGATCAAGTTCGATTTGCCCAATCGGGTACCACAGAGCCATTGAATCCGTTTTGTTCTGTTGAAATGCTAAAAAGGGCTGCGGATGACCCGAACACAGATGGCGTTTCATCAGATTTAGCGAATCTGCTTAAAGAGCGACACGGAGGCGAGTGGCAGCGCATTCTCTCAAAAGGAAAGTTCTACGGAGCGCAGTCTCTGCTGGAGTTTGAGGTCACGCAAGCCGTTGAAAATGGAATGTGCTTTCGGTTAGTAGATTTTTATCTCCGGCGTTATCCGGCCTATTTGTCACTTCCCCAAAATGGGATGGACCAGATGGAGGGCTTGGCCGCATTTATGGGCCGAATAATGAACTGGACCGACTCCGAGATTGAAATGCAAAAGCAACTTCTTTTTGAGCACCACAAAAGCGAACAAGGTTGGCGAGAGAGCTTCTAAAGCGACTGAATTTGGCCCATAGTTTGAGGATTCGCGTTCATAACGCGGATGAAACGAGAAGCCGCCAGAGTGTTGACTCTTCTTTTGAGGAAACCCTAAACTATTCGCAGCCTCTTGTTTTTACAAAATGGGTCAATAGAGAATTGGCCGTAACAGTTGGATTGCTTCATGAGTTTTTTCGACCAGATTTCTGATTATTTCTCGAACGATATTGCTATCGACTTAGGAACGGCAAACACATTGGTCTACGCTAAAGGCCGGGGCATTATTCTCAATGAGCCCTCAGTCGTAGCAGTTCAGAAAAACTACCGAGGAGTTCAAAACCGCGTTTTGGCTGTAGGAAAAGAGGCCAAAGAAATGTTAGGACGAACTCCTGGCAGTATTGTGGCTATCCGGCCTATTCGAGACGGAGTAATTGCTGATTTTGAAGTCACTCAGTCCATGCTCAAGTATTTTATTGCAAAGGCCACCCCCAAAAAAGGTGTTATTAGGCCCCGAATCATTATTTCGGTGCCTTACGGCATTACCCAAGTAGAAAAGCGAGCGGTTAAAGAATCGGCACAGTCCGCAGGAGCTCGCGAAGTCTACATTATTGAGCAACCCATGGCCGCTGCAATTGGCGCGGGACTTCCCATTACGGAGCCAAGCGGAAACATGGTTGTTGATATTGGTGGTGGTACGACTGGAGTTGCTGTTATTTCTCTTGGAGGAATTGTTTATTGTAAATCGATCAAGGTTGCAGGAGATAAATTCGACGAAGCGATCGTCAATTACGTTCGGCGTCAGTTCAATCTTCTCATTGGCGAGCCAACGGCTGAGAATATTAAGATTTCCATAGGCAATGCTTTTCCGTTCGAGAGTGAACGTGTGATGGAGATTAAGGGTCGCGACCTTGTTGCTGGTGCCCCCAAAACAATCGAAATCACGTCTTCGCAAGTTCATGATGCCCTTATGGATCCGCTTATGGAAGTCATCGACGCCGTCAAAACTGCATTGGAAAAGACGCCTCCAGAGCTAGCCTCTGATATCGTAGACAACGGAATCGTACTGACTGGGGGGGGTGCTTTGCTCTCTAACTTAGATGTACTTCTGAGAGAGAAAACCGGGCTACCCGTTTCTATTGCAGAAGATCCTCTTACATCCGTGGTTCTAGGCGCAGGGCGGGTTCTTGATGAGCTGGATCTTTTGAGACAGCTGACAAGTGATTAGACGGACGATTAAGAGGTCCGATTTAAAACAAGGATAGCAGCTCCATGGTTTCTTTTGAGTCAGATATCCTCAAAATATTTTTCCTTAGCTCATTTGATGCAGACAGAACTGTTACATTTGCCAAAAGATGTTTATCTCAGGTTCGCAGGGAAACCAAAAATTCCGTGTCAAATGAAGAGGCAGTTGTTATCGCTTCGCCAATTATTGTAAAATACTGGTTTTTGCTTCGAAAATCTTTAGACCGTCATCACCGGATGTCTTATCCAAAAGCAGGCTTCGAGTTCCCTGAGAAGATTGATTTCGGGCCTTGGCGAGAGTTTCTTTTGAAAGCTCGAGATGAAGAAATACTTGCGGTGCTATTTTTGTTAGTTCTCAAGTGGCCTTCGGCGGCGGTGAGTGAAGGGCTCAACGCAAGTTTGGGTAGTTTGCACACACGAGTATCTAGGGGGCTTGAGTGGCTCATTAAAGTCTCAGATTTTGCTTCACAGCCCGATTTTCAGAGGGGCCCCACATGAGGCCAGAAAAACCAACAGAATTTCAAGTTCATCACATGTGTTTTGATTTGGCTTTTGGTAGCGCTACCGAAGATCAACGCAAGCGGTTTGAGATGGCGGGGGTTGGTCGCTTAGAAATAGAGCGACGAGTTCAAGTCATAAAAAAGTCCATGGCCTATATAGATCTCGTTTCGCAGATCGCACCCAACCCCAGCACACTCGACCTGATAGCTTACGAAAGCTTTCCGACAAGAATACAACGACGCTGGTATGAGACATCGATTTTATTAAGATGGGCCATTCCATCCACCTTAGCTATGTCAATTGGCCTATTTGTAGTTTTGACGAATCCTCAGTGGTTCCCTTGGCTTTCTTTAGATCCCCAAGTGACGTTAAGTGAAGTCGAAATAGCTGAGGTAAAGCGCTCTGATGTGATCGCCGGAACCTCAGATAATAATGAGGAGTCGACAGACAGCGCTAATCAAGAGTCCATTCAAATTGCAGCACGTGAAGAAACACACCCTGCCCCGGCGCCCGAATCGGCTGAAATTGAGGGACCTGTTATTGCAGCGAAACCTGAGCAAATCAAAGCCACAACTCCTCCTGTTAGGCCAAAGCCAAAGGGTTTCGTTTATCGAGCGCACATGAACACTTCAGAGGTCAATGAAGTTGCTACCCTGATTAGCAATAGAATTGTTGCACTTGGTGGAACGAAGGCCGGAAATGTGGAACTCGGTTGGGAGCAGCCAAAGGGGCGTTATTTTCACTTTTCAGTCGGAGCAGAACACTACGACGAAATTTTTAATTTTCTGCAGCAATTTGGTACCTTACGCATTAGCAAAGATCCGCACCCTAGGGTGATGCCAGAGGGGCAGATCCGCTGGATTCTTTGGCTTGAATGGGCCGCCGGTGCTCAGCAACGTGCTTCAGACGTAGCTGCGCCAAATCAACCACCAATAGAAGCAGAGCCGCAAGAGGATACAAATTCTCAAATCATGAAAGAGGAGGAGGCTTCTGAGTAAATCTCGAATCGCTTCTATCAGAAGTGTCGTTGGAGTTTGGTTTTTTATCTTCACAATTTTTCCTGTGGCAGTTCTGACATTCATTTCAATTCGCCAGTTTGAACAGTCGATCAAAGAAGAAATGCACAGACGACTAGACTCCAACCGCAGAGAGCTCAGTGCACTTCTTACAGAAATAGAAAATTATCTATTCGATTTTGGTCAGGTAAAGAGTCGAGACCCAAATTTGGCATTTGGCATGAGCTTGAATCAGAAAAGTGCTCTTAGATCCAAACTCAGTGATTGGATTGTGGATTCAAAACTCAGTCGCCTCAGTGCATTTGATTCAACAGGAAGACTTCTTATTTCTTACTTGCGAGAAGGCAATTCTGTAATTAAATCGCAACACAGTCTAGAGAACGCTGATGTCTTTATTCCCGAGGCAGTTCGAGAGGAGCTCGAGTACAAGGAGCATGTTCTTTACCGTGATGCCAGCCGTCGGTTTGGTCTAGAACTCATCACTTACAATCGTGTTCACAATTCTTCGGGAAAAGTGGTTGGGTTTCTTGAGCAAAGTATCAACTTATCCGGTGAATATCTTAAAGACCTTAAGGAGCGATTGCTTGTCGATCTGGTTGTTACTGACTCGCAGTTAAATCCGGTTGTTTCAACGGATGATCAGTTCTTACAAATCAGTCCCGGAATGTTTACAGCAAATCAAGAACCATCAGCATTTAAGATAAGAGATTTAGAGTACTTTATTGCCCCTTTACAGGTTGATGCACGTGCGGGGCAATTTGCTTTAGCCGCAGTTAGTTCGCTTGAAGGATCTAAGATAACTGTTGAGCGGTTGACTCGTCTTCTAGTAAGTGTTTCGGGAGTTCTGATTTTTATACTTGCCGTTACTTTGATGGCATTGTCGCGGTTTGTTGTGAAGCCGCTTAACGAGCTTGTTGTTGCTGCAGAGAGAGTTGCGGGAGGAGACTATGCTCCGTTGAAACTTCGACGCTGGGCCCCGTCAGAAATCGAACGACTCTCGGTGAGCTTTGGGCAAATGGTCGCTCGAATTAATGAATCACGAGCCCAACTGCAAGAAAAAGTGCAGCAGCTCCAAGTGGCCAATGAAAATCTTAAAGAGACCCAAGCGCAGCTGGTGCATTCAGCAAAAATGGTGGGTTTAGGCCAGTTAGTGGCGGGGATTGCGCACGAACTGAACAATCCTATTTCATTTGTGTACGCAAACATTCGGCATCTTAAAGAACACACAGCAAAGTTGTTTGACACGATCAAAGAATTTAGTGCTAAGGCGGGCGTCAAGGAGGCGCAGGCCATCCTGTCTAAAAATGAGTTTGAGTATATCGAGGCGGACTTGCCTAAGTTGATTTCCTCTTTTGAAGAGGGATCTCAAAGAGTTAAAGAGATAGTAACGGGACTTCGAAGTTTTTCTAGATCAGAAGACCAGCAGGCGCACGGATTTGATGTGAATGAAGGGCTTAAGACAACATTAAGTTTGATTTCTGGAGAACTAAAGACACGCATCAATGTGAAAACCTCATTTGGAGATCTTCCAGAGATACAGTGTGTTTCGGGGCAGATAAATCAAGTTTTTATGAACATACTCACGAACGCTGCCCAGGCGATCCCAGGGGAGGGGGAGATCTCGGTTGCGACAAAAAGCAAAGGTGATTTTGTAATTGTTGAAATTGCAGATAACGGCGAGGGAATGAGCGCCGAAACTCAAAAGCGAATCTTCGAGCCCTTCTACACAACAAAACCTGTGGGAGAAGGTACAGGCCTCGGCTTAAGTATTTCTTACAGCCTTATCCAGAAGCATGGGGGGAAAATCGAAGTCACTTCAAAACCTGGTAAGGGCACAAAGTTCACGATCAGTCTTCCTGTTAGCGCTAATGTGTAATTTGCATTCACGTGCAGTTCGCACTAAAGCTTAAATAGATCCAGACAAATGACTGCGGCGTCTTCTTCATCAGAAACTTTTATTGTCTCGAAAATTTCAGAGAGAGCCTTGGTGAGTCGCTCCTTTACGTATGAGTAATCCTTTTGAGAAAGCGTAAAGGCGGCAGAATAGCGAAGATCATTCTCATTCATTCTATCTAATGAGAGCAGCGACTTGAGTCTCCAGTTGCTATGGTGCCTAATTATATGGGGAGAAGATTTGTCGAGATGTAGCAAAGGGCGAATGAGCTGGTATCTCTGCCCTTCTTTTTTACATATTCCGGACTGAGTTAGAAAAGATAAGATTTCATCGACCTTGGTCTGCGGAATTTCAAGTTTGCTGGCAATGAGCTCCCGTGTCTGAAGCTGCTGCACTGAGAGCAAGATATGAACGGCGCCGTAGTGCCAGCTGCTATAGTAAAGTGCCTCTGCCTCTGCTGGCAATGATTCGGGTATTTTCAAGCGGCGTTTGAGGGTGGTGAATTTTTTTTGCCTGTGATCGAGTTGTCTCTCGATAAAGCTTTTTAGGGCTGCCGTCCCTGCACGTTCAAACTGTATCAAAAGCAAGAAGAACTCGGTTTCGTAATTATTAAGTCCAAAAAAACGGGCCGCAGCCTCGGCTTGTTCTTGATTAAAATGACCGCTGCCTGAGGTAACGTTAGAAATGTGTGAAACTTGGCAACCAATAAAGTCTGCAAGCTGCTTGCGTTTGCCGCGTCCACTGCTCTCGCCGGCCTCAAGTAAATCAACAAGGCAGCTCTTGTAATCTCGATATTCGTAAATGTTAGACTTCATATACTCAAAATTTCAGTATTTCTGAAATTAAACCTTCATTTTTCAGAAAATTTTAATAGCGACCCATTGTCAAAGTCACTAACGTAATAAACACAGGTAAAACTCAAAAGAAGTTGAGTTATCAAATTATCACGGAGGAATTATGAAAAAATGTCTCGCATTGTTAACAATTGTGGTCCCGTTCTTTGCTGCGGCAATGGCGCAGGCAGGTGCAGTGACAGGTGGGGGCGGAAAAGGTGTGATTTGTCGCGATTCAAATGGGGCAATCACTTTCGCCGAATTGTTAGATCTCTTCGAAGCCAAACAGGTATATGGCTTAGAGGTAAGGGAGTATACGGGAACTTTAGAAGAGGCGATAAAAAATATCAAATCTGACATAGAAGGCACGATGACTCAGCCAGAGATCCATCTTTTCCCTCTCTTTCGTAGAGTGCAGAGCATCCTAAAGCTCGCCACGCGTGAAGTGGTTTTAAAACCAGTCGATGATGCAGCGGAGGTTGTGCTTCCAGTGAACTGTCATCTAGAGCAAGTTGCGAACTACGTTGATGACAACCTTTTAATTGTAAGTTCCGAAATATGGGAAGCTTTTGATGTTACGAATAAGGCGGCACTCATTGCCCATGAAGCTATCTACAGGATGGAGAGATTCGGTGGCTCAACAAACTCGCGGAGGGCGCGAAAGATCGTCGGACATTTGTTTGCCGGGTATCCCTTTAAAAACGTGAAAGAAGGCCTACCTGTGGGTGCCAAGAGATGTAGTGCACACCGAGGGGATCGCACCACATTCCAGTTTGCGTACTTTCCAGCGGGAGCAGGAAATCTTACAGCAGTTCAATTCTTTCTTTTTGATGGGGGAGTTGTATTCAGTAAGAAGACGGCCATCATGCCAATAAAGCTACCTTGGCTTCCAAACATGTCAGGCACTTGCGGTCAGCCAGAGGATGGATGTAATTTTACGGGCGGAGATACCAGCTCCAACTTTGAAGGTGAGGGATTTGTGAGCTTTGGTTCAGAGATGCGTGTTTCAAATGGAGTACCACAAATGAAGCTCTATTTGAGCATAAACTCCGAAAAGCACTATTTGGATTGTTTGCCAGAGTAAAGATCTTAGAACCAAAAATAAGTCTGATTAAAAATGGTACGTACTATTTTTACACAGACTTATTTTTGGTCTTGCCCCTTGATCGAGATAATAACCGGTCAAAGTCGCTGGAGAATTACAACAGTGTCTCACTTTGAGATTTTGCCTCGTACTTTGACAGTTATCAAAAGATTTGACGACTCCTTAGGACGCCCGACACGTGAAAGCATATTGGTCGGGCCCCATATTTGCACCCTTATAGTGATGTTAGAGAAATCTCTATTTTTGGGGGCGTAATATGAGAAATACTTCGTTGATTGCAGTTAGCTTGCTCTTGGTTGTCGGAGCGGTATTCGTTAGCGAAATGGACACACCTTACAGAGTGCTCGATGCCTCAAGCGGTAGGGTGGAATCCATACACTTTTCTGAGAGGCAGGCTGCAAGTGCCCTTTCGGCGCAGGAGTTTTCGGCGCAGCTCAATCAACGTGTAAATGAGTACCTTTTTCAGCTTAATGCAAAGGTGGAAAACTCAAATACTCGAAAAGCACTCTCGCAAAGAGTTCCCGCGTCTTCTAAAAAACAGCACAAAAACAAAGCAGCGGTAAAATCCCCAGAGGCTCGCTTTCAGCCGAACATGGACAAACCTAATTTCGATCAAGCCGTCTCTCATAAAGACATGATACCTGCCCCCATTCCCGGAGACAAACAAAGCTCTCATCTTGTAGCCGAACAGGTCGAACAATCTATCATTGCTATGAAAGAGAGAAGGGGCGAAGAATACAAACTGCTTGCTGAGCAGAAGGCTTTTATTGCTGAACTTCGAGCGAATGCTTTTAACAAAGGCTATAAGCTTGTGATTGACGAACAAAATCTCAAGTTGCTAAGAGTCGAAAAACTCAATTAATCATAAGAAGCCCTTCGACGATGTACTTCGAAAAAACATTCTAAATCCTTAGACAAAATGCATCGTCTGCGGGCGTCGAAGACTCGTTTAAAACGAATTTAAAAAACGTCTCCACCCACGAATTGAGTAAATCATAAACTGTCTTAGTTCGCCGAAGCCAGAATCTGTTGTTGAAAACTCGGTGGATCGTGTGTTGATTGTCTGAAAGCAAGTTTTTTTGCAAAATCGAAAATTTTCCTAGGCGCCCTTAATGCCTCCAAACCACATTACAATTTGTGAACGCAAATTTTTTTTCTGGACGATGGTGTTAGAATTTGAATTTTTATACAAAAATGGCGTCTAATGGTTGCATTCCTTAGTAGCTATGGTTTGCTATGGATAGTTTTTAGAAGGACCTAAAAACTATATATAGTGGTTCAATTGATGATACGGAGCAGCACTGAAATGACTACAGAACCTTTATTGGAGCCCAACCGAAAACGCTTTGTTTTGTTTCCCATCCAGCACGACGCGGTTTGGGAGATGTACAAGATGGCAGAAGCCAGCTTTTGGACAGCTGAAGAAATCGATCTCTCAGCAGATCAGGCTGACTGGCAAAAGCTGAGCGATGATGAGCGCCACTTTGTTAAGCACGTCCTCGCTTTTTTTGCCGCGAGTGACGGAATCGTTAACGAAAACTTGGCCATGAGATTTTGCAGTGAAGTGCAGATTCCAGAGGCAAGGTGTTTTTATGGCTTTCAAATTGCCATCGAAAACATTCACTCAGAGACCTACAGCTTATTGATAGACACCTATATCAAAGATAACAAAGAGAAGCAGAGGCTGTTCAATGCTGTGGAGCATATCCCTTGCGTGAAGCGAAAAGCCGAGTGGGCGCTCAACTGGATTGAAAGTAGCAAGTCCTTTGCTGAGAGACTGGTTGCCTTTGCGGCTGTTGAAGGCATTTTCTTTTCAGGAAGTTTCTGCTCTATTTTTTGGCTTAAGAAGCGCGGACTGATGCCGGGCCTAACCTTTTCAAACGAACTCATTAGCCGCGATGAAGGACTTCATTGTGATTTTGCCTGTTTGCTCTTTAATATGCTCAAAGAAAAGCCAGATGCGGCTACGGTAAAGCAAATTGTTCTTGATGCTGTTGAAATCGAAAAGGAATTCGTAACAGACTCGTTACCCGTCGATCTCATTGGAATGAACTCTCGTCTTATGTCGCAGTACATAGAATTTGTGGCCGATAGACTCATTGTGGCTCTTGGCTTTGAAAAAGTGTATAAAGTCACAAATCCGTTTGATTGGATGGAGTTGATCTCACTTCAAGGTAAGACCAACTTTTTTGAAAAGAGAGTGGGCGAGTACCAGAAATCTGGTGTGATGTCGGGTAAAGATACCCAGGTATTCTCACTAGATGCCGAATTTTAGGTTTTTGTTCGTTTGGAGGTAGTTCCACCTTCAGACCTTTCGAATTTTAAATGTGAAGCAAACTTTCTGATGGGGGAAAGTTTCCGCTGATTATTCTCTGGGAGGGGACATATGTACGTCGTAAAAAGAGATGGTAAAAAAGAACCAGTTAAGTTTGATAAAATTACCTCGCGAATTAAAAAGCTTTGTTATGGTTTAAATTCAAAGTTTGTGGACCCGGTAGAAATAGCAATGAAGGTGATTCAAGGAGTCTACGATGGCGTGACAACTTCAGAGCTAGACAATTTAGCAGCAGAAACTGCGGCCTATCTCACGACCAAGCACCCAGATTATGCCACTTTAGCTGCTCGCATCGCCATTTCAAACTTGCACAAAGTGACCAAAAAAAGTTTTTCAGAGGTTGTAGAAGATCTCTACAATTACATCGATCCAAAAACGAACGAGCCCGCTCCGCTTATATCAGATGGCGTTTACCAAATAGTCCGAAATAATGCTGATCAATTAGATTCTGCAATTATCTACGATCGCGATTTCAATTACGACTACTTCGGATACAAAACTCTCGAGAGATCCTATCTCTTAAAGTTAAACGGTAAAATTGCAGAGCGACCTCAGCAAATGCTGATGAGAGTGGCCGTGGGGATTCATAACGAAGACATTTCGGCGGCAATTGAAACCTACAATCTTATGTCTGAAAAGTGGTTTACCCATGCCACTCCCACTCTCTTTAATGCCGGAACGCCTAAGCCACAGATGAGCTCCTGCTTTTTGCTCACGATGAAAGATGATTCTATTCCGGGGATTTACGACACACTCAAGCAGTGCGCAGAGATCTCGCAATCTTCCGGCGGGATAGGGCTATCGATTCACAACATACGTGCAACGGGAAGCTACATTAAAGGTACCAACGGCACCTCCAATGGCATCGTGCCAATGCTCAAAGTCTTCAACGATACAGCTCGTTACGTTGATCAAGGCGGCGGCAAAAGAAAAGGCGCGTTTGCAATCTATCTTGAGCCCTGGCACGCAGATGTTTTTGATTTTTTAGATCTTAAAAAGAATCACGGCAAAGAAGAGCTTCGTGCCCGTGATTTGTTTTATGCCCTTTGGATTCCAGATCTTTTTATGGAGAGAGTGCAAACAAATGGAGACTGGTCTTTGTTTTGCCCTAACGAGGCTCCGGGCTTAAGCGATGTATGGGGCGCTCAGTTTGAAGAGTTGTACGAGAAGTATGAGGCAGAGGGTAGGGCTCGGAAAGTCGTTAAAGCTCAAGAGCTTTGGTTTGCGGTTTTAGAATCACAAATTGAAACGGGAACTCCCTATATTCTCTACAAAGATTCAGCAAACAAAAAGTCTAATCAGCAAAACCTAGGTACCATTAAATCGAGCAATCTTTGCACGGAAATTATCGAGTACACTGCGCCCGATGAAGTGGCAGTTTGCAATTTGGCCTCTTTAGCACTTTCTCGGTTTGTTGAGGATCAGCAATTTGATCACAAGCGTCTTTATGATGTGACAAAGGTGGTGACCAAGAATCTCAACAAGATTATCGACCTCAATTATTATCCTGTAAAAGAGGCAAAAACCTCCAATATACGCCATCGACCAATTGGCTTAGGTGTGCAGGGGTTAGCGGACGCCTTGATCAAAATGCGCCTGTCATTTGACAGCGATCAAGCAAGAGCCGCTAACCGAGAGATATTTGAAACGATTTACTTTGCAGCTTTAACGGCGTCTTGTGAGTTGGCTGAAAAGCTTGGCCCTTATGAAACCTACGAAGGTAGCCCCGTCAGCCAAGGTGTTTTGCAGTTTGATATGTGGAATGTCACTCCTACGAAAAGGTGGGATTGGGATGGTCTAAGAGCGAGAATTAAGAAATTTGGCGTGCGCAACAGTTTACTTGTAGCGCCGATGCCCACGGCGTCGACGTCTCAAATTCTTGGTAACAATGAATGTTTCGAGCCGTACACATCAAATATCTACACGCGAAGGGTGTTATCTGGCGAGTTCACAGTTGTTAACCACTACCTGCTGAAAGATTTGGTTGAGCTAGGTGTTTGGAATGAAAATCTGAAAAACAAAATCGTCGCAGCTAACGGATCGATTCAGTCGATTGTCGAGATTCCGGCAAGTATCAAAGAGATCTATAAAACAGCTTGGGAGATCAAGCAAAAGGCGATCCTTGACATGGCGGCTGATCGCGGAGCTTACATTTGTCAGAGTCAAAGTTTGAATATCTTTATGGAGGTAGCAAACTTTGCAAAGCTCACTTCGATGCATTTCTATGCATGGAAAGCAGGCTTAAAGACCGGGATGTATTATCTTCGAACTAGACCCGCAGCGGATGCCATTAAGTTTACTGTCGATAGCAAAGCAGCCACCGCCACCGTCGCCGGCAAGAACGTGCAAGCTCTTACCGAAAACGCGCTAACCGTTAAAACTGGCACCGAATCAAGTTTCACAGAAAATTCAAGTTTAGCACCTAACCAAGGTGCGAGTGTTTCTGTAGAAATGGATGGCGGCGTGCTACCAGAAGTGACGCTAGAAGCTTCTAACTACGAGAAGGTGCGGACATCAAAGACTGCCGAAGAGAACATGCAAGACATGCTATGTTCGTTAGAAAACCCTGAGTCTTGCGAAGCCTGTAGCGGCTAGTAGAGACTTCAAGGCTGAAAGGAAGGTTGCTGTGCTGAACAGATTTTATAATGTTAAATTTCTCAAAAGATCGAGTAAGGTCCTATTCTTAGTGCTCGCCTCTGTTTTGCTTTCGAATGTTGCTAGGGCGGCGACCGATTGTAAATACGAGGAGAACTGTGAGTGCTCTTATCCTGGTATCACTCAAAGGTGGGCAGTTTCATTTTGCGCTGCCAAGCTTGAGGTTAACGTAGAAGAAAATATGGATAAGATCGCCAGCTGTATTGAAAAAGCGAAGCCCAATCGATATCCCAAGATGGACTCATGCGCTAAGAATAAGTTTTGGCGCAAAAGCTTATGTATACTTAATAAGAGGTACTTTCAGTCGGAGCGAGAGTGTATGACAACACAGAAGGGTATACCTAGAATGGTCGGAGAGGGGCTAGATCTCGGCCACTAATTTACTTTCGAAGTGCTTTTAGTCAGCGAGATCCGCTCCAATATGTCAAAGCCTTAATAATGCATTCTGTAGCCGAAGTTGATTCCGAAGCCGTTAAACAAAGCGGGCTCGCCAGAAATGGCATCGGAGCGTTTGTGAGACATTCGCCACCCTAGCTCCACGAATGCAGATTCTGTTTTTGCTCCAAACGGAATGTAGCGGGAGGGGCCCATAAAAAAATCAGCACCGAAAGTCAGCAGCATTCCCCAGCTGGCGGCACTTCCATCAGCGTTCTTAATTTTTGAATCCCAATTGATGAAGTTTACACCCAATTTAGAATACCCCTGCACTCTATCTGCCACAATGTTGGTTGCCCGCAATCCGATAGCAGACTGCAGATGAGTCGAGTCCTGAAGTTTGTTATTCGCATTAAGAACACTATCTGGTAGCTCAATGAAGCCAAGGTCGAGAAAGATGCTCATAAGGTTTGCGTCTTGTGGTCCCCATTTTGAAAAGCCAGGGGAAGTTATATCAAAACCGCCTTGGTAGCCATTTCTTAGGACTCCGAATCCAGCTCCCCACTTCCAACTCTCCAATGATGTATTCGAGTCTTGAGCAGATACAATCGTCGCTGAAAGCAAAATGGAATATACACTCAAAATTCTTATGAACGACTTCATAAAGCCTCCAAAAAAATAAACAATTTCGGTAGCTGAGAAGAGGCCAACGAAGAAAACTGGTGCGCTCGAGAGGATTCGAACCTCTGACCACCAGATTCGTAGTCTGGTACTCTATCCAACTGAGCTACGAGCGCACATAGAAGGCCTATCTTAAAGGAGCGTCGACCATAGACATTCTGTGATGGAAAATCAAGATCCCAAAGCCGAGATTTTGCTTTACACGCCCTCGGAGTTTCGTCAGCATGGCTCGCATATGGCAAACTCTTTCATCGAAATTTGGAAAAGGTCTCTCCAAGAGGCTCACTTGACGCTCGAGGGCTTTCTGGCGAATCCCCTGCAGCTTGAAAAGTGCGCTCAGTTTTCGGCACTTCTCCTGGAGGCTTTTAGAGGCGAAAAGAACGTATTCTCCTGCGGCAACGGAGGCAGCCATTGTGATGCAATGCACTTTGCAGAGGAATGGACGGGCCGATATCGCAAGGATCGAAAGGCTCTAGGGGCCCTGGCACTTGGAGACCCAAGCCATGTAACCTGCGTCTCAAATGATTACGGGTTCGAGCATATCTTCTCGCGGCAGCTAGATGGGCTTGGTAGGCGAGGCGACGTTCTAGTGGGTTTTTCGACCAGCGGCAACTCCAAAAACGTCATTAATGCTTTCGAGGTGGCCAAGAAGAAGGGGATAGCGACAGTTGCCTTATTGGGCCGAGATGGTGGTGCCTTAGCGAAGATGGCAGACTTGCCAATAATCGTGGCGGCTCAGACCTCGGATCGCATTCAAGAACTTCACATCAAAATTGTTCATATCGTCATAGAGTCGGTCGAAAGGGAACTTTTCCCTGAAAACTACGTTTAAAAACTCTTGCCGCACGTCTTGCTACGATGATCGCTCGCTTGCCTACATTTAGGCGGTGTGGCAGAAAGGGAGCTCAGTAAAAACTCATTCGGAGGAGTGGGTGAGTGGCTGAAACCAACAGTTTGCTAAACTGTCGTACGGGGTTAACCCGTACCGGGGGTTCGAATCCCCCCTCCTCCGCCAATTTCCCCATCGTAAATCGGGGTTAGTCTTACTAAGTGCTGAACATCACAAGCAAAAGAAATCAAATACTTACGGCATCCGAAAAAATACCCCTAATCAACTAAAGTCACTTTTAATCAGTTGTGTGGACAAATTCTGGACACGAAATGGACACGAAAATCTAAGCCACTATTGGCGTAAGCCCAAGCAATCCGAGTGGGTTTAGTCTTAGTTGTAGGGGCCGAAATACTGAGTGCCTTTTCAGAAATGGACACTCGATGGACACGCGGACACAGAGCTGAATTTTTTGATTTAAGCATCCATCCGACATCTTTAAAGAATTCGCAATATATTTTAAACTTGAAACAGAGGTCTTTAACCCTTCGGATTCGAACTCCGCAAATTTGGAAAAACTAGGGCTTTTTGAAAAGCTTCAAGGGATCTTGTTCGCCAAGTGCTTTCGCAAGGGCCGTAACGGTACTAAGCCTTATATCCCCGATCCTTTCCTGTTCAATCTCTGATACGGTATTCACTGCCAAGCCTGCCTGATTGGACGGTGGGCATTTTTTTTCAGCCAATCTCGACCAACCTTTGTTTGATTTGCTGCCGATGCAGACCCTATAGAGGAAAGGGCTTCATTTTCGTGAATCTGCCAAAGAAGCGCACAAAGAACATGAGCCATGAACTCTCGCGTTCTGGCTTGATAAAGAGTGATACCTTCTTCCTTAAGGGAATAAAGCACAAATTCGAATAAACGCTTTCGCGTAAGTTCCACGTTCTTAGCACAGATATCTATCGCCCAAAGAGTATTCAGTGCATTAGCGACAGCGACCAGAATTGGCTTCGGAGAGCCGCCTCTTTCAAATTTTCTTTTTAATTCTTTCACTCGGCGCATGAAAACTGGCAAAGCGATGTTGCCATGTCCGCAAGTTGGTTCAAAAAAGATTGCAGTCTCGTCGGTCCAAACTTTTGAATTCAAGGTGCTCAGTAATTGTTGGACATACTGCTCAGGAGTGAAGACCTCACCCATATTCCTAATTCGTTCGCGACTGCGGTGGTTTTCAAAATCAATGATGATTGCGCTGTTGTTCATCGGTGGCTCCCCAAGTAGTTCCGTGGCATGGCCACTTAGTTCCTATCGGTAGTCCCGTGGAAAGATTGAACTATATGATAATGGACTAGAACTATGCGTCGTCTAACCAGACATAGGTCTACCCCCTAGAATTAAAAGTCGGGGGAGATGATGGTTCTTGGAAAGAAGGTTGCACAAAATGTGAAGGCTATCCGTTTAAGACAGGGTCTTTCACAACAGCAACTAGCTAATAAAACAGGTCTTACCGTAAGGTATATATCCCGAATGGAAAACACGGCTCCGAATGTGACCTTAGATGTACTCGAAAGGCTTGCGGCGGGGCTAAATTGTCCAGCAGCAGAACTGTTAGGTGACGGCGGTCCAGATTTTGGTCTTAAGAAATCAACCGAAATGCTCGACCAAACCATCAAGTTTTTGCAGAGCTTAAGAAGCCGGATATAGATGGATGGCGATTAAATAATGATGAAGTTGCTCAATAAATTTGTGCCAGAATTTCATCGCTCGTCTCGGACCAAAATATCTTTGCATTGTTTGCCGGGCCACTGCTTTGTCAGGCTCCCGCATAAGGGATTCTTTTATTTAAATCCAAAGCGCCCTATACTTTTTTAATACAGTGTATTAAGAGACATACCCTGTCGTATTATAAGGAAGATCTTATGAATCCCCATATCTCTTCAAAAAAGGCCAGCAAAAAATCAGGCACAATCCTGCAGATCAAACTCAACCTTCTTGAAGCGCATATCCCCATTTGGCGAAGAGTTTTGTTGCCAGCCTCATTTAATCTGCAGCAGCTTAATGAAATTTTTCAGATGGCCATGGGATGGAAAAACAGCCATCTCTATCGATTCGAAATCAATGGCGAAGAGTATGGCGATCATGAGGCAGAATTTGAAGACGAGCCCGAAGTCAAAAAAGCAATTCACCACACGCTGTCAGACATTGTGGGTAAAACAAATCGCTTTTTATACTTCTACGATTTCGGAGATAACTGGCAGCACGAAGTATTGATCGAGCAGAATTCAAAGTGGGATGAAAACTATAGTTACCCAGTCTGTATTGGCGGAGAAAATGCCTGTCCACCGGAAGATTGTGGTGGCAGCGGAGGATATGAGGAGCTGTTAAGGCAGCTTGCAGACAAAAACGACGAAGAACATTCTTCGACAAAAAGATGGCTCGGTGGTTTTTTTGATCCGCGCTCATTTGATCCCAACCGAATCAATCATGATCATCTTTGGATGAAAAAGTGGTAACAAGATGCCAGCTGGAGAAATCATGATGGTGGTGATTATTCCCTGATCTTAGGTAGCTTGAAAAAGGCAATGGTCCTTGTAGCCGAACGCGACTCAGAGCTAGCGTAAATACGCTTATAAAAAAGCCGAAGTTGTTTCTGGACTTCTCGACGACAACTGGTCTTGGGAAGAAGGTTGCCAGGAACTTAAGCTATGTTCGGTAGTTTACCTCCTTAAACGGCGGCATTTAAGAAATAACTGTGTAAAATCCACATATTGTGAAGAGGCCCATAATTGTGGTTTACTGCGCCCTATTTCAATCTAAAAACTGAAAAACATACAAAGTATCAGTGACTTGGGTTGTTCATCTAAGTTGGCAATAACTATTGATAAATAATCAATGGAAAACCAACTTTGTAAATTTTGACGCCCTGTAGTGCAGTAGGCGGCGAAATGGAGGCCCTTGAATGGCACAGTGTAAAATTTCTAAACAGCCCCTACTCTCGCGACTTTGCGAACTATTTCGCAGCTCTTCTGGCCATTTTAGATCTTCTTTTTTCATTTTAGTCGTAGGATTTTTGCTGGCTCCAGCCCTGAGTTTGGCGCAGCAACAACCTTCCCCAGCAGAAATTGAAACGGTTCGGCAGCTTCTGATCCGGCTGAAGTCATCTGACAAGCGTCAATCAAGTGGGGCTGCTCAAGCCCTTGGCAGCTACACATATACAGAAGTCAATCAAGCTTTGATCCATGTTGCGCTGGCGGAGTTATCCCAATCCAGCCCCAATACTTTTGTGATTGGAAATGCCATAAAATCATTGATCAGTCTGTCAACCCCACAAAACATTCCTGAACTCAAACAAATCAAAGCACAAATTGACCAACTCGTTGCCCAAGGAACCGCCAACCGAGCATTTCCTCATATCGGCGCAGAAGTGGACCAGGCGATTCAGGCCGCAGGCCAAAGAAGAGATGCAGATTTACAGCGGCTCATTCGACAGACTGAAGGACGCGCTCCGGTCGCTCAAGGTGTTTTGTCTGATATGCCTTTGCTAAAACAGGAGTTAACGAATGTCCTAACAAGCGGACAGCGACCAGATGTAGAGGAAGCGGCAAAGATCGCGCTTCTTGCGACGGGCAGTTTCTTAAGCGACGAGATTTTGGAGCAATTAAGAAAAAATGAGCAGTTCGAAATTTTTGGTCGTGATAAAGAAACCGAACAAGCCATCGACACCCTCACACGGGAAAAAGGCAAGAACCCGATTCTTGTCGGCCCACGAGGAGCGGGCAAGACGACCATCGTTCAAAAAATTGCGAGAACCATTTTAGAAGGCAACCTACCAGCACATGCTGTTTATCAGAGTGAACTTGCGGGGGCATTTATAATTGAAACCACTCCGGGCAGGATTTCACGACTTGCGAAGGCTAATGATAACAACTCCCAGGCTGCCGCTCTTGAAATGTATTTTGATGCAATTTTGACTTTGGAAAATAAACTTGGAATCAAGATCGTTCTTTTTGTGGACGAAATCCATACTTTCGGTCCGGGTCAGGTTGAGGCCATGAAGCCTTATTTGGATTCCAGAACAAAGGCCATTAAACTCATCGGGGCCTCGACGAGTGTCGAATATCAGAATGCTTTTAAAAGTAATCCGGCCATTCAAAGACGCTTTGATCCCATCGGAGTGAGCGAACAATCCGTTGCAGAAGTGAGAAAAATCATCATGGCTTCCGAGAAACCAAGAACCGAGAAGCGTTATGGCTTTCGGGTCACTGATGAAGCTATCGACGTCATTGTCAACAATGCCAACCGAGTTTACCCGGATACTTCTCTTGTGGATGCTTCCTCCAAAATGCTGATGACGCTTTCATCTGTTGAAGCGAGAAAGCTTGGCAACCAAAGGGCAAGACAGTCGGTTGAGATTACGGAGGGCATGGTCTATGAGTTCATTCAAGCCAAGCTCGGATACCCCGTTAACCCTCTCGATGTTCGAGCACTTCAAAAATACAAAGAGGATTTGCTTAAAACTCTGAACGAAGAAGTGATCGGTCAAGAGCGCATGGTAGGTGATATTACTGATGAGTGGATACGCCTTCTTAAAAACAACAGAAAAGGTGTGCGCAGCGTTTTAGCTTTAGGTCCTACGGGTGTTGGTAAATCTCATTTAGGGCGCGAACTGGCCAAAAAAGTTTTTGGCTCTGAAGGGGCTTTCTTAGAGGTCGATGCAAACCAATTTAAAGAAGGAAGTTTAAGCAGTAACACGTTCTTCGGTGCTCCGAACGGTGTTTTGAGTAGCGATAAAACGGCAGGAATGCTCTTTGATTATTTGGATGACCCAGGAAAAGGAAAGTTCGGCGGCGTGATTCTGATCAACGAAGCCGAACGCGCCCATACGGATTTCTGGGAAAAGATGATGGAAATCATGGACACTGGAAAGGCCACAGGAGGCGATGGTAAGGAGCGGATCTTAAGCCGTCATCTGATCGTCTTGACATCCAATCGTGGAGATTTAGCTCTTTATCCGCGCACCTTAGAAGATTGGACAGAGTCCGAATATAAGGCTCACATGGAGACGCTGACAGAAGAGCGTTTGAAGTCTGTTTTTAAAGAAGCTACCACAGGCCGGGATCAATTCAGACTTCCCGACCCAATTTTAGCGCGAATTGACAAGTTTACTGCCGCTGAACCAATGATACCGGCCAAAATAAGGTTGATCGCCATTCAAAAAGCCATGAAGGTGGTTCGCCAGGTTGAATCTTCATTTAAAATCAAAATTGAGCTTGATCCCAGCGTTCCCGCTGAAATTGCGAAAGCTTCTTATCAAAAAGGGCTTGGCGCACGACCCGTCGAAAAGAAAGTGGTCGATTTGGTTGAAGCCGCGATTGATCGTTATTTGGTTGAGAATGATACGAATCGTGGGGATCAGCTTAGAATCTCTTTGGCTCAAGCCGGTCAGACAGCCAGTATCAATGTTCAAGGGCCAAGAGGCACAACGACACTTCCCATTCCCATTTTGATCAAGCAGGATTTGTTAAGCGATCAAGAGTTGCTCTCGCGCTTAGACGGACTGGATAAGGAACTAAAATCAAGAATTTTTGGTCAAGATGAGATGATCGGTCGGATCAAAGATGCGGTCATTGCCCATCAAGCCACTCAAGGAAAACGACCTTTAAGCATTTTCGCTATTGGAACAACTGGGACGGGAAAGACCGAGACTGCCAAGGCACTTGCAAAATCCCTTTATCGGTCTGAATCAAGAGTCATCGTGCTCGATATGGGAAAGATCATTTATGAGGGCGAGTTTAACAATATTTTTGGCTCTCCAGCCGGGCACGTCGGATCGCAAGACGAGCGAATTTTTGAACAGTTTTTGCGAGAGAATCCCCAGGGCGGCGTGATCGTTTTTGATGAAATCTCCAATATGGGCGGGAAAGATCCGGCACAAAAGCAGGCTCTTTTCAAAAAGCTTTACTCCATTTTTGAAGAAGGCACTTGGACATCGCCCGCAACAAACAAAACCTATGAATTATCCAAATACACGATTCTCAACACGGGCAATGACCTTGAAGCACTGCTACAAGGAATTTCTGCTGACGATTTAAGATTGTCGATTTGGAATAAAAACAAGTCCCCTTCCAATGTGAGATCACTTCTATTGAAGGCGGGTGTTCCTGAGGCATTTTTGGGTCGGATGGCTGATATCATCCTTATGAAGCCTCTTTTGAAAGCTGAAGTGAATCAGGTCACTCGCAAAATTTTAATCGAGCAAACGAGAGAGTTTAAAGAAAAGGGTGTCGACATCAAGTTTGAAGAAAGTTTTGTTCAAGACATTTCGAATAAATTTTTTACTCAGGATCAGGGTGCAAGATCGATTCGTAATTTGGTTGAGTTTCGGGTCAAATCTGCAATCACCCAACTGATCATTAAAGCTAGAGGCATTCAAAACCTCCAGGGAAAAACCATTTATTTGTCCATTGAAGACAATCAAGTGAACAGAACTTACGTCCGGCCCTCTGACCCGGAAAGAAAGGTCACATTAAAGGCGTCACTCAAAGGCAAAGACGCTTTGGGCGTTACTTTAGACGCCACGGAATTTGCGTCAAAAGTGAATCTGCAAACTCGCAGAGAAGTTTTAAGGACGTCTTATCACGAAGCCGGTCATGCCATCGTCAACGATCCGGCTATTACGGGCGAGCGCGTAGCGATGATCACAGTCATCGGTCAGGATAACTATTTGGGTTATGCCCGCTACGAGGAGATCACGGGCCGAGCGCAGTCGCCGACAGAGCAAAAAGTCATTGTGGAAATGGCGAAACTCCTTGCGGGACAGACCGCTGAAAAACTCGCTGGATTTCAACCGAGTGCGGGTTGGGCCAACGATCTTGAAAAAGCACGGTCTCTTGCAACCCGATATGTCTTGGATTGGGGACTGGGTGAAAACATGGCCTCAGTACAAGTAGATGAAAAAGGTAAGCCGAAACTAAGCGGGGCCAAGGCCAGACAATTTCAAAAAGAATTGGATCGAGTTTTCAGCGAAGCTCAGACTTTGGCTGAAAATGTTTTGCGAGAGAAGTGGAGTTTTGTTCGCGCCGTTGTTGGAGAACTTTACGCTAAGGGACAGATTACAGGTCAGAGATTTTCGCAAATTGAAACTCAACTTAAGCAAACTCCAGGACTTTCCAAATGGATGAAGAAAGAAGGATCAGACCGACTTATCCGTCCTCGTGGTGGTGCGAATAGATGCGCTGATTTGTTATCAGGTAAACTTTAAAAGGTGGGGATCCAAATGGTAGAAAATAACAAATCAACAAAATTGATGAGTCCCAAGGCCTTCTTGTCGGTTTTTATCTTACTGGCTTTCGCAGCGGATGCCTTTGGTGCCACAGTGCTTTCGAATCGGTGTGCCGATCTCTTAAGTGGCCGTGATGTACGGATTAGCCGTGAAGTTGAAAGGCCCCGCCTTGCCAAGTCCTCGCAAAGTGGCGTTAGTGAAAGGGAACTCTTCGCGCACGTTTCAAGTAAGATCATTCTCGTTCCTGAGTTTCAGTATATTCGAGAAACCGCTCAAAAGATGGGCTTAAGGGTTTGGCTTTTCGGCGGGACGGCATCGAGCTTTCTTCATTATGTGAAGTGGGATCTGGCGAGAACTAAAGGGCTAATGGATCTTCAGAAAGACCGTTTTGATTTTGATTTCACAAACATTTTCCGAACTACGCAGGATTTGGATATTGTTGTAGACGCCACGGTTGATGTTGCAAGGCAATTTCAGAACACAATTGCCCAAAGATTCCCGCACTTCTTAGGTTCCAAGGCCAACAAGTGGGAAGTGCGAACCCTTAGACATCGGATGGGGACTCCCGGCCAGCTGGGTTTTAAAGAGGCTCTCTTGAATGATGCAGATTTCAACAATCAAAATACGGATTCTAACTCCGTCGGTATGGTTGAAGTGACGTTGAGCAAGGAGCCCGTTGTTCGGGATTTGCGACATTGGGATCAAACAGGCAGCGTCTTTTTAGAGGATACACTCAATAACCGCATCAGTTATTTTAGAAGTGATCGTCATTTCACCACGTCACGGGCGAAAGCCGGTGAAAACCCGGAGATTTTGTCTGTCCTTCGCCTTCTGGTGAAGGCCTTCCAATACGAGCTTAATTTCTCCGATTCCGAGTTTAGACAGATGAAAGAAATCGTGAGTGGATTCAACCCAGAGAACGTAACGAACAGCGCTGCTTTAAGAAGGATGCAGGATACAGCAAAAAAACTTGTCATACATGCTGTTAACATTGAATACGCCATCAATAAGCTGGACGAACTTGGACTTAGAAAAAAACTGATTGCGATGGGCAATAAAAGCGAACAGGGCAATTTCGCCTGGTGGTTGAACAGGGAGCCTTTAAGATCAAGGCCTGTTGGAGAAGGCAGAGGTAAAACAGCAAGAGAGTTGAGTATTCAAGTTGTGGCCCACGAAACCAATAGCTTTTTGGCATATGAATCGATCACGCGGGCGCATAGTGGGGAGCCCAATGTTTTGATCTCCAGACAGAATGCAGTGGGCGAAGCTGCAGCTTATGGAGATGGGTTTTATACAAGACTTGGAAAGGTGGGAGCCAGAGGCACTGGGCTCACCATTAGATTTACTGTGGATCCGCTGGCTCGTGAAGGAACGGATTTCACAAGCAATGGGGAATACATTGTCTTCAAGAACAAGAAAGCTTTAAAGATCATTCAGGAGTCCCTTAATTTCGGCCTGGATGACCTGATGCGTTTGGCTGAGACTAATCAAGAAGTTCAGGTTGATAAATCGGACTTGGGACTTCTTGAGAAACTGAAAAGAAGGCTGAATGCCGCCCGGATCACCGACGAACTGGAAAGACTTCTCAATTCAAGGTCAGAGAGTGATCACAATAGACTTGTTCAAATATTGAGTGCCTTTCAGAACTCAAGCGTTTCAAAATTGATTTCCGAAGACGTGATGGCGTCGGTGGTAAAGAACATTTATGGTCGTGTGGCACAGATGGCACAAAGCTCAAAAGAATCGGACATTTTGAAGTATGTGAAAACAGTCGGCCCGATTCTTAAGACAGTGGATACGGTTGGCCTACTTAAAAATCGAGACTTCATTCAATACTTGGAGCGCTTAAGTAGCGGTCGAGGCAGTTTTGATCTTCGTAAAGAGGCCGTGTTTGAAATACTTCTCAATGCTGAAAATTTTGAAAACAGCCTTAATTTTAAAAGAGATTTGTCTCAAGCTGAATTGAGAGTCGTCACGACTGAGATCAGGGAATGGCACAAATCGCCTGACGCCAGAAAAAGAAAATTCGCTGTCGAGTTGAACAAGAAATGGTCAGAGGCCATCGAGAAGGGCGAAGTGAAAAGGCTTGAGGCCCTGGTTGACTCCAGTTTTTTTGAGATCAATCACAAGAACGTGAGCGAAGTGTCCATGCTCCAGCTAGCTGGCTACTATAAGCAAAACAAGGTTATTGAGTGGTTGGTTTCAAATCCAGAGTTTGATTTTAATGCGAAGAATGCTCGTGGTTTTACGGAAGTCGAGCAGTTGCTCCTAAGCGGGAAAACAGAACTTGCGGCTGCCATTGCGCGGGCCAGACCTGAGGTTCAGGTCCGACGATTTCAGGTGAAAGAGCGAAATGTGAATGAAAAAACGAAGGAGTATCCTGAGGGGACTCCCATCGTTGATTTCGTGCGGATCGAACCCTCCTCTTTTATGATGGGAGATGGGGCGACAAAAGTTCTGACCTCGGTTTCAAAACCTTTTGAGTTCATGTCTGTGGATGTCACACAAGAAACCTATAGAGTCGTTGTCGAGCTTTTAAAACAAAATCTTAGAAGTGGAGAGTACAATGTGCTTGAGGCTTCGCCCTCAAACTTTAAGGCTGAAAATCATCCTGTGGAGCAGGTTTCCCATGACGACGTCAGTTTATGGAAAAAGGGCCTCAATGAATTATCAAAATTGGATGATTCCCAGGTTCAGCAGACGCTTTCGGCGCTATTCCCCGGCCACAAACGTGGCAAACAATACAGCCGCCCGACAGAAGCGCAGTGGGAGCTTGTCTCGCGCTTAGGTGGAGTTGCAGAGAGTGATTATGCCCATGGTAAGGGCGAGACAGGCTTAGGTGACCATGCGGTTTATAGCTCAAATTCTGGCTCAAAAACACAACCTGTTGGGTTGAAGAGGCCGGTCTTTTATAATGGTAAACCAATTTACGATCTTCATGGCAATGTTTGGAAATGGCTTGAGGATTGGTATGATGGAAGCCTCGCTGGTGGTACGGATCCCATGGGTCCTGCATCGGGCTCTGACCGCGTTATGCGTGGCGGCAGCTGGGGCAACGATGCGTCCTTCCTGCGGTCCGGTGGCCGTTTCTACTGGGGGCCTGGCGTTCGCGGCGGCAATGTGGGCTTCCGCCTTGTGAGGACTGCCGAGTAATTCTTGTCCCTTTTACTCTTGTTCCCTTGAATCCCCGCGTAGCTAAAATGTAACTGGAGGAAAAGCGCAGGCCCCGCGAAGCGCGGGCCGTAGCCCTCCAGTTACATTTTGGCGAAGCCAAAATCGCGCTAAATTTTTGAACTATTATGCGGCGCATATAAGGCCAGTTTATGCCTTTGTTGAAATTTCAACTCCTGAATTTAAATTAACGACTAGCCGAAAGTCCTAGCTCAAGTGTCCTAGGCAGGAGGGGGATCCTTCGGCGGGTGTTCTTTTTTAGGTAAAATGTTAGTTTAAAAAAAACACAGCCAATGATAAACCCAAAGCCGCATCGTAGATTTTTCATCTTGATTACAGTTCAACATTAAAAAGATTCTTTGGGGGGCGAAGTGCTAATCAAAGTCATCTCTTTATCTTTTGATACTGCCTTTGGTGGCTTCAAAGATGAAGAAGTGCGGGAGTTCTTGAAAGATAAGGAACTGATATCCGTACAGGATTATTTTTTTATTAAAAATGATATGCCTTATTTGGTATTTGTTCTTAAGTACTTCCCCCATCGGGCGGAGGTAGACCCTAAATTATCCACCAAAGAAAAAAAAGAGGAGCCATGGAGAGCGAGTCTATCTGAACACGACATGGGCCTTTTCAATTTGTTGCGGGATTGGCGATCTCAGCGAAGCAAGAAAGACGGGGTTCCTCCCTATATTTTGTTTACTAATCAAAATCTCGCAGAAATCGTCAAGAAACGGCCCCAGTCTCTAGCTGAATTAACTCAGATCAGTGGCATTGGGAAAGGGAAGGCTGAAAAGTACGGCGAAGAGATTTTAAAGATTTCAAAGGTTAATCTCGGCACTCAAATAGAGAACGCCGCTGTAGCGCAGGTGGAGGAAAATGGAAAGTCCACCTAAAGAATTTCAATCAGGAGCCAAAGAAGATCTTCCGATATTCATCAAGTGGATGGATTTTCTTAAATGGCTTTTGGTAACGACAGATAACTTTCCCAAGAAAGCCCGATTTACCTACACTGACCATCTGACAAACTTGGCACTCCTTATTGTTGAGGATCTCATTGAGGCTCGCTATAGCAGGAGCAAGTATCAAATTCTCCGTCGCGCCAATATGAATCTGGAGAAAATCAGAGTCCTCATTCGGATTTGTTATGAACTAAAACTTTTGCCGAGAAAATCATATGAATACGCATCACTTTCAATTAATGAAGTTGGCAAGATGCTTGGGGGCTGGATGAAACAGCAAGGTGATCATGAAAAGGCACGGTAACTTATTTGAAAAGATTGTTACGTTTGAAAACCTTCTTTTGGCATCAAAAAATGCGATCAGAGGCAAGAAGGATAAAAGGGCGGTCGCGTCTTTTTATTTCCATTTGGAAAATGAACTCTTATCTCTTCAGTCAGAGCTTCTTTCTGGGGATTATCATCCCAGACCGTACATACAGTTTGAAGTTAGGGAGCCCAAGGTCAGAAAAATCTGCAGCTCCGATTTTCGAGATCGCGTCGTCCATCATGCTATTTGTAATTTCATGGAGCCAATTTTTGAATCGAAATCAATTTATGACAGCTACGCCTGTCGACAGGACAAGGGCGCTCATTCTGCTGTGAAACGGTGTCAGTCTTTTACCAGAAGATTTGGCTATTTTCTCAAATGTGACATTCGGAAGTTTTTTGAAAGTATTGATCACGATATTTTGAAATCAATATTGCAGAGAACATTCAAAGACCCGAAGCTCCTGTCCCTGTTGAATATAATTATTGATCATCGAGTGGAGGGCAATTTGCCTGGGAAGGGGTTGCCCATTGGAAATCTCACCAGCCAGCATTTTGCAAATTACTATTTGGGGTTTTTGGACCACTTCATTAAGGATCGGCTCCAAATCCCAGGATATGTGCGGTATATGGACGACTTTATTTCGTTTTCAAATGACAAGGAGTCCTTGAATCGCCTGTTGTCAGAAATAGAAAATTTCACCGAAAATGTTTTGAAACTTAAGTTGAAAGATAAGGTAACAATCATCGCACCTGTATCCGAAGGTGTGCCGTTCCTCGGATTCAGAGTATTTCCGGGACTCATCCGTATTAAGCGTGAAAACCTTGTGCGAATGAGAAAGAAAGTCCATCAGAAGGAGCAGCTGTATCTTGAGGGGAAAATTCCCGAAAAATCCCTTATTCAATCCGTGAACAGCATTGTGGGTCATGTTGCCCATGTGAATTCACGGAGCGCACGAAGGAGGATTTTTGAAAAGTCTTTGAAAATGGCGTAATGACCAGTTCAAGGGGCTCTAACCGCGTTATACGTGGCGGCAGCTGGAACAACAATGCGTCCAACCTGCGGTCCGGTAACCGTAACAACTGGAGGCCTGGCAATCGCAACAACAATGTGGGCTTCCGCCTTGTGAGCACATACGCAAACTGTTTTCTGCCAGAGGGTGCCGTCTACGGATTGCACTCCCGTGCATAGGCTATGTCCAGGTCATTACCCAGCGCCGATGTGAAAGCGTCGGACGAATAGCACCAGGCCGCAGCGTCAAGTAGCCCGCAAGGGTCGAAAGCCGCTGCGGTCATTTTTTTGATCAATTATTTGAGTTTTTTTTCATTGGAGCACTCAATGCTTCCAAAACAACCTGGCCTAATTTTTCAACTGCAGGTTTGTCGACCTTATAAGATGTCTTGGGATGTTTAAAGAGACTGTCATCGTATCCACCACCGGAAAAAATAACGACCGGCACGTCAATTTCTAGTTGGTTCATATGATTTAAGATGTCTTTTCCGTCCCCATTCCCCATTCGGCATTTGGTAGTCGGTTATCACAAGATCAAAATCAGCATCGCTATTTAAAATTTGAATGGCCTCTCTTCCGCTCGAAGCCAAGGTGAATTCAAATTGGAATTTATTCTTTAAAAAATTAACCGTCAGCATTCGAAAATCCTCGCAGTCTTCGACCAGAAGCACTCGATAACATTTGTCCCCACCGTTTTTCATTCCAAACCCCTAAAACCATTACTCCTAATCGTAACATTTTACGATCTGTCGAAATACCAAATAGTTACTCCCAAACCTTATAATTTTCTTCCTGGACGAAAGGCGGATTATGCCAAGAATAGAAAAGAAATATGATGATAAGTTTTTAGTGAAGCTGATGGGGCATGTCGGCAAGATGCTGCGCTACTATAGAGAACAGGCAGGCCTATCTCAAAATAAGCTTGCGAAACTCTCTGGGGTTTCGATCTCGACGATCAACGAAATCGAAAATTGCGTGGTCAATGATGTTAGATTTTCCACTGTCACCACTTTGGCGAAACATCTAGAAATAGATCCGTTGAAACTGATTGTTCCAGGAAATTTTCACTTATCTGAGGATGATAAGAAGGACTTTCGCACGGCAATCAAAACCCTTGATCGCATTAATCGACGCGTGAATTAAGTTTGAATTGATCCCGTTTATTTTGTAAATCGTAGAAGTTCCCCGTATTTACTGATTTAGCTTGAACTGGTAGGGGGTTTTTGCAGGAAGTCCAGCGTGCAGCTCTTG